>SLAE01000174.1 GCA_007127015.1 Desulfonatronospira sp.
TGATGGGCTGTGTGGTCAACGGACCGGGAGAGGCCAGGGAAGCCGATATCGGACTGGCCGGAGGCCGGGATTGCGGGATTATCTTCAAGAAAGGACAAATAATCAGAAAAGTCCGTGGTGATTACCTCATTCCTGAATTCATGGCTGAACTGGATAAATTTTTGGACTTGACATAAACATGACTGGCAAATATGTTGATTTATTTGTTATCTGATCTCAGATAAGGCCTTTTACGCTGACAAGCAGCTGCAGCTTTGATCTAAATACCAGAAACAAGACTTTGTTACACAGCCGTCGATCAGATGTATAATGGAAGAAGCAGATGATCAAAAGGCGGTATAATTCAAATTCCAACCTTGCTCTCAACTCATGAGGGCCGCATCGACCACAAGGAGGATAATTAATGCTGGGAAAGTACGAAACGCTTTTATTGTTAAGTCCTGAACTTAACACTGAAGAAAGCAATGCCATTCTGGAAAAGTTTTCAGGAATTCTGGAGCGCAACAAGGGACAGGTCATCAAGAATGATGACTGGGGCTTAAAGACCCTGGCATATCCGGTTCAAAAGCAGACCAGAGGGCGGTATGTGCGCATGGAATATTCATTGCCTGCTGCTCAGGTATCCGAGTTTGAACGAAACATCAGAATCACTGACGGTGTCTTCAAGTTCCTGACTGTCAAACTTGATCACGAACAAGAGCAGGAGGAGAAATAGCAATGGCATATAAAAAATTTGCCCCCCGCAAAAAATTCTGCCGTTTCTGCGCTTCCAAAGATATAGACTTAAACTACAAGAACGTGGAAATGCTCAGGGACTTTATCACCGACCGGGGCAAGATCATCGCCCGCAGGATCACCGGCAACTGTGCCAGGCATCAAAGGGCATTGACTAAAGAAATCAAACGGGCCAGACAGATGGCCCTTATCTACTACACAGCAACCCACAGCACCGACGTCAGGAAAAGGACGACTTAGGAGGGTTCAAAATGCAGCTTATTTTAAGAGCGGACGTGGACAACCTCGGCCGCCTGGGAGATGTGGTCAAGGTCAAGCCGGGCTATGCCCGAAACTATCTTATTCCCCAGGGTCTGGCCTATCCGGCCACTAAGGCCAATCTGAACATCTTTGAGCAGGAAAGGAAAAAGTTACAGAAAAAAATCGATGCTCTGCGTTTTGAAGCTCAGACCCTGCAGGAGAAACTGGAAAAGACCCGGGTGGTAATCCCTGTACGGGTCGGAGAACATGACAAGCTTTACGGTTCAGTTACCACAACCATGATTAACGACGCACTGGCTGAGATGGGTATAGATATCGACAAGAGAAAGATCGTTCTGGATTCTCCCATCAGAAGCCTTGGCGAATATGAAGTAAATGTAAAACTTTACCATGACGTCCAATCTACAATCAAGGTCAATGTGGTAAAACATGGCAGCGAACAGCAAGTCGAGCAGGCCGAAAAAGAATCCTGAAAAAGGAGCCCTGCCAGCCGGAAAAAACAAGTCTAAAAATGCAGACCTGAATCAGGCAGTGAGCACGGTTTCCGCTGATCTGGTCAAAAGAATGCCCCCCCAGAACCTGGACGCGGAGCAGGCGGTTCTGGGCGGGGTTTTTTTATCAAACGAGGTTCTGCATACTCTCATCGATACTTTGAGCGAAGAGGACTTCTACTCACCTGCACACAAGATCATATTCAGGGCTTTTGTTGAGTTGTACAGGCGCAACATCCCCGTCGACCTGGTCACCATCCATGAGGAACTGGAAAAAAATTCCCTTCTGGAAAGTGTCGGCGGCGCGGTATATCTGGCCTCCCTTACAGAAGCAGTGGCCGCTTCAGCCAATGTACACTACTACGCCCAGATAGTTAAAGAAAAAGCTGTTCGCAGGCATCTGATCAGGGCGGCGGCCAATATTATCGCCCAAAGCTTTGATCCGGCCAGTGAAGTGAGCGATCTTCTGGATTCTTCAGAACAGAGCATCTTCGCCGTAAGTGAATCCAAATCTCGTCAGGTGTTTCGCTCTTCCAGGGAACTTGTAGATGATGTATTCGAACTTCTGGAAAAAAGGGTTGAGCGCAAAGAACTGGTTACCGGGGTGCCCACAGGTTTTCATAAGCTGGATGAAATAACCGCCGGATTTCAGCCCACTGACCTGATCATCTGTGCCGGCAGACCGAGCATGGGCAAAACAGCGTTCGCTCTGAACGTTGCCATGCGTTCAGCAGTATCTCAAGAAATCAAAACAGCCATCTTTTCTCTGGAAATGTCCATGGAGCAGCTCATGATGCGCATGCTCTGCGCATGGGGCAAGGTGGACCTGAAAAATCTGCGTACCGGTTTTTTAAACGACGAAGACTGGGCCAGACTGTATCAATCCGCTGAGGTTTTGTCCAAAGCTCCAATCTATATTGATGACACTCCCGCCCTTTCTTCCATGGACATGCGCGCAAGAAGCCGCAGGCTGAAGGCTGAAAAAGGCCTGGACATGGTGGTCGTGGATTACCTGCAGCTTATGCGGGCAGGCAGATTTATCGACTCCAGGGAACAGGAGATCTCCGAGATATCCAGATCCCTTAAGGCCCTGGCCAAAGAGTTGAATGTTCCGGTCGTGGCTCTTTCCCAGCTGAACAGAAAGGTGGAGGACAGAACCAA
>SLAE01000016.1 GCA_007127015.1 Desulfonatronospira sp.
AAGAAATAAAACTTTCTGAAGATGAAGCAACCATCATGGGTCTCGGGGTATATGAAGATACTGGCTGTTTTACTTTCAGGTCCACAACCGGACATGATTTTGCGGCAGCTTCATGGCTCTTGTCCCAGGGAATGGATCTGAACATGATTTCCGACATGATCAATCGAGACTTGAGCGCGGAACAGATCTCCATTCTGAATGATATGCTGGAATCGGCCACTACGCATAAGATTAAGGGGATTGACGTAGTGGTAACGGAAATCTCACTGGAGCATTATGTGGGAGATTTCGCCCTTCTGGCCCACAAATTGATGGATATCGAGAATATCAGAGTGCTCTTTGCTTTGGGCCGGATGTATGATCGGGTACATCTGGTGGCCAGAAGCAGGACCACTGACGTGGATGTGGGCAAAATCTGTTCCTCCATGGGCGGAGGCGGACATGCCTTTGCAGCCTCGGCCAATTTGAAGCACAAGAGTTTGACTCAGGTTAAGGATGAACTTTTCGGCCTGCTCTATTCCCAAATCAATCCACAGATTCTGGTGGGCGATCTGATGTCCAGCCCGGCGGTAACCATAGAGGAAAGCAAAACAATCTCCCATGCCTCGCAAGTCATGACCAGATTCGGACTGAAAGCTATACCGGTTATCCGTGAAAAAGGTCAGGAATGCGTTGGCATCCTGGAACATCAGCTGGCTGACAAGGCCATTGGACACGGTCTTGGAAAAGTTCCTATCCGCGAATATATGATTACCGATATAATGACCATTGATCCAGACTCGGATATCTACCGGGTAATGGAAATCATCATCGGACAGAGACAGCGGCTCATACCGGTAATGGAGGATCACAGCGTAACCGGAGTGGTCACCCGCACTGATCTGATCAATACCTTGATCGAGGAACCCGCAAGAATCCCTGAATCCCTGTTCCCGGAAAAGAAACGCGAGCGCAACATAAAGCGCATGCTCAGGGAAAGACTTCCCGAGGACATTTACAATCATTTGCTGACAGCCGGTGAACAGGCACGGGATATGGGATTTGAAGTTTACTGCGTTGGGGGGTTTGTTCGTGATATTCTTCTTGGCCGGACCAACCTGGATGTTGACCTGGTAGTGGAAGGTGATGGGATAGAGTTTGCCAGGGCTCTGGCCAAACGTTTAAAAGCCAGAGTCAGGGCGCATCAGAAATTCAGGACAGCGGTAATCATCCGGGAAGACGGGCAAAAGATCGACGTGGCCACTGCCAGGCTGGAGTATTATGAGCACCCTGCCGCCCTGCCGACAGTTGAGCTCTCCTCGATCAAGATGGATCTGTACCGCAGGGATTTCAGCATCAATGCTCTGGCAGTACATCTTAATCCGGAAAACTTCGGAAAAATGGTGGATTTTTTCGGAGGACAGAAAGATCTTAAGGAAAAAGTGATCCGTGTCCTGCATTCTCTTAGTTTTGTAGAAGATCCTACCAGAATAGTCCGGGCCATACGTTTTGAACAGAGATTCGGCTTCAGGATAGGTGCTCAGACGGAAAAACTGATCAAGAATGCCATGGAACTGAATATTTTTCATCAGCTTTCAGGCAGCAGAATCTTTCATGAGTTGAGGATGATCTTTGAAGAAGACAATCCGCTTTTGTGCATAATCAGTATGGACAACTTCGGATTGCTGAGAAACATCCATCCACTGCTCAAACTCTCTCCGAATATTAAAAATATTCTTTCGGAAACGGAAAAGGTGGTCAACTGGTTTCAATTGCTCTATCTTGAAGAAAAATTTGAAAAATGGATCATCTATATGCTCGGACTGCTGAACAACACTAATGACGCACAAGTCCGGGTCATTCTGAACAGATTTAATTTTTCCCAGAAAAGATCAGCATTAGTTTTTTCTCTGCGCCATCAGATCAACACTACCATGAAAAAACTGTATGACTGGCATCAAAGAGGTGACAAGCGCAGTTCATTATACTTCATCCTAAATCCCGTACCCCTGGAGGGACAGCTTTTTCTCATGGCCAGAGTGCAGAAAGAAGAGCTTCGAAAGTACATTTCCTACTACATTACTCAATTGCGCGGTACCCAGCCTCAGCTCTCAGGCAAGGATCTCAAGCAGCTGGGATTCGAGCCGGGACCTCATTTTGGAAAGATCCTGCACGAACTGAAGGCGGCTCAAATAGACGGGTTGTCATGCGACAGGCAGGATCAAATCGAATGGGTTAAGAAAAGGTATCATCACCAGATCAAAAGCGATGAAAAATAAGGAAAAGCGTCAGTCCGGCAGGCATGAACCCGCCGATTCGCGCAACAGCGGGTTCAACTGCAGATTTTTATCTTATTTTTTTTAGATCACTCCCTGATCAAGCATAGCATCAGCCACGCGCACAAAACCGGCCATATTGGCACCGGCAACCAGATTTCCCTCCATACCGTATTCTTCAGCAGCCTCAACGCATTGCTGATGGATGGCTTTCATTATCTGCTGCAGTTTCTGGTCCACCTCTTCCCTGCTCCAGCTGAGACGCATGGAGTTCTGGGACATTTCCAGAGCGGAAACAGCCACACCACCGGCATTGGCCGCTTTTCCCGGTCCGAAAAGATTTCCAGAAGACATGGCCAGCTGAACCGCACCGGGCTCTGTAGGCATATTGGCGCCTTCACAGATAAGTTTGCACCCTTTGTCGCAAAGTATCTGTGCATCGTTCTTATTGATTTCATTCTGGGTAGCGGAAGGAAACGCGCAGTCACAGTCAATGGCCCAGGGTCTGGCGCCTTGTCGATAATGTGCACTTTTGAATCTTTCCGCGTATTCTTTAATCCTTCCACCCCTGATTCTTTTCAGTTCCATGACGAACCTAAGTTTTTCGCTGTCTATGCCTTCAGGATCATAGATGGAACCGTCAGAATCGGAAAGGGTGACCACTTTTGCTCCAAGTTCAATAAGCTTCTCTACTGTATATTGAGCGACATTGCCTGAACCGCTGACCACACAGGTCTTGCCCTCCAGTGTTTCATTCCTGGCTCTTAACATTTCCTGGGCAAAATAAACTGATCCATATCCCGTAGCTTCCGGGCGGATTAAAGAACCTCCCCAGTTGATGCTTTTTCCGGTCAATACTCCGGTGAATTCATTTCGAAGTCTTTTATACTGACCAAACATGTATCCGATCTCTTTGGCCCCTACTCCGATGTCTCCTGCCGGCACATCGGTATCCGCGCCGATATGTCTTTGCAGCTCGGTCATGAATGACTGGCAGAAGCGCATAATTTCCGGATCTGATTTGAATTTGGGATCAAAATCAGATCCACCTTTGCCCCCGCCAAGAGACATGGTAGTCAGGGAATTCTTAAAAATCTGCTCAAAACCCAGAAATTTGATAATTCCCTGATTAACGCTGGGATGAAACCTGATTCCTCCCTTGTACGGTCCCAAAGCGCTGTTGAACTGTACTCTGAACCCCCTGTTCACGTGTACTTTACCCCGGTCATCCTGCCAGGGGACCCGAAATATTATCACCCTTTCCGGTTCCACTATCCGGCCAAGAATATTGGCTTCAACGTATTCAGGCCTGCGTTCTACAACAGGCTCAAGAGTTTCCAGAACCTCTTTTACCGCCTGATGAAATTCAAATTCGCCAGGATTGCGATTGATCACCTGTTCCAAAATTCCTTGAATGTGTTCTTTTGCCCTCATCAACTTCCTCTTGGTTTTGTTTTGATGGACTGTTCTTTAAAGCTCTGCTAAGCAATAGCTTACCTGCAGACAATTTTTCTGTCTGCAGGCGGAAAATGCACATAGCCAAAAATTCAAAAATTATCAACTTTTTTGGTATTGATATCTTCCAGTGACAGAATATGAGTAAGAAATATGAGTTCAGTACCGGACTTTCCGGGCTGGACAATGCGTTGAGCGGTCTGCGTTCCGGAGACAATGTGGTCTGGCAGTCAGACTCCATTGAAGATTATATTTCATTTGTCCGTCCTTACAGAGACTACTGTATTTTCAAGAACATTCCACTGATATACATACGGTTCGCAAGGCACAAGCCGCTTTTGAAAGACCACGAGACAACAGCCGCATTCAGGCTGAATCCGATCCACAGCTTTGAGAAGTTCATCTTCAGGATCCATTCCATAATTCATGAATACGGCAAAGGCTGCTGTTATCTTTTTGACTGTCTAAGCGAGCTGTCCACTGACTGGCATTCAGACCGTATGCTTGGCAATTTCTTCATGCTCATCTGCCCGTACCTTGGAAGCATGGACACCATAGCCTACTTTTCCCTTCTGCGAAACAGGCATTCTGTGCACGCCACCAGCCCTATTCTGAATGTAACCCAGCTTTTTCTTGATATCTATAACGACGGTCAAAATCTTTATGTCCATCCTTTAAAGGTGGACGGCAGGTATTCATCAACCATGAACTCCCTGCACAAATGGCAGGGAAGCAGTTTTACCGCTGTTCGAACCAGTGATAAGACAAGCAGAATTCTTTCCGGAAAGACATGGTCCAGGCTGGATTCGTCCACTTCGGCCCTTGGATACTGGAACAAAACATTTGAAGAAGCTGAACGCCTGCAGAATGCCTTTGAGAGCGGCCATTGCGAAGAAGCTGAAACAAAAAAAATCCTGAAGAAACTGTTAAGGATGATCTTTTCCAGAGACTCCCGGATTCTAGAGCTTGCAACTCATTATCTTTCACTCAAGGATGTTCTGCTGATCAAAAGAAGGATGATCGGAAGCGGACTTATAGGCGGTAAAAGCAGCGGTTTTTTACTGGCCAGAGCCATCCTGAATAAGGTTGATCCGGATAAATGGCTGAAGAAGCTTGAACCGCATGATTCATTTTATATCGGATCGGATGTGTTCTACACCTTTCTGGTCCAGAACGGCGTCTGGTGGATAAGGCAGCAGCAGAGAGATCCCGATCATTTTTTAAAAGGCATAGAAAGAGCCAGACTGCAGATTCTGAACGGTTCCTTTGATCCAAACATCATCAAACAGTTCATTGACCTCCTGGATTATTTCGGACAATGGCCTTTTATTGTCCGTTCCAGCTCTCTTATGGAAGACGGTTTCGGAAATATTTTTGCCGGAAAATACGACAGCATTTTCTGCCCCAATCAGGGCAGCAGAGGGCAGCGCCTTGCCGCTTTTATCGAGGCGGTAAGGCAGATCTATGCCAGTGCAGTGAGTTCCGAGGCTTTAACCTATCGAAAACAGAAAGGTCTGCTGGACCAGGATGAGCAGATGGCCCTGCTGGTTCAGAGAGTCAGCGGAATAAATTACAAAAAGTATTTTTTCCCGCAGGCCGCCGGGGTTGGTTTTTCCTTTAATCCATATGTGTGGAGCGAACATGTTGAGCCCGAAGCAGGCCTGCTCAGGCTTGTATTCGGTCTGGGAACAAGGGCTGTAAACCGGGCTGATGATGATTACACCAGGGTGATCGCCTTGAATGAACCCTTGCTGCAGCCTCTGGCCGACCTCAATGGATACGGCTACACTCAGCAAAAGGTGGATGTTCTGGATCTTGAGGAAAACGGCATGTTTTCTTTAAATTTTAAGGATGTCATTAAAAGGTGTCCGGAAGTTCCTATGGAACTCTTTGCTGAGAAAAACCGGGAACTTGAAATCAAAGCCAGAAAAATGAATCTTAAAGATTTCTTTCCCTGGATGATCAACTTCAAAACCCTGCTATCCGAGACAGAATTCTCCAAAGATATGCAGGATATGCTCAAATGTCTTGAGAAGGCTTATGGTTCAACAGTTGATATTGAATTTACCTTGAATTTTTTTTCAGATGATGAAGAATTCAAACAGAACTATATGATAAATCTGGTTCAATGCAGGCCTCTGGAGCTTAAAAGCATGGTAAGCCGGAAAAAAATGAACAGGAACATCCCGACAGAGGATATGGTAATTAGAAGCACAGGTCCTGTCATCGGTCAGAGCAGAGTGGATAAAATTGACCGGATAATCTATGTTCGACCTGAGAGTTACGGCTATCTCCCGGAAGCGGATCGTCACTCAGTGGCCAGGCTGACAGGACGCATTGTGCGTGAACACTCGTATGACACGGAACAAAGCATCATGCTCATAGGACCTGGAAGATGGGGAACAAGCATTGCCTCACTTGGAGTGCCTGTCAGCTTTGCCGAAATCAGCCGGGTCTCGGTATTGTGTGAAATTGTGGCCATGCGACGGGATTTTGCCCCTGATGTCTCCCTGGGTACACATTTTTTTACCGATCTCATTGAATTTGATATTCTTTACCTGGCCCTTTACCCTGATAAAGAGGGACACTATCTCAATCGCAACATTCTGGAGGCTTCGGGAAACAGGCTTGTCGAACTCATGCCGGCAGAAAGCAGGTGGTCTGAAACAGTTTTTGTGATCGACAGGGAGAACCTGCCCGGCAAGTCAAACCTTCATCTCTTTGCTGACGCGAAAGAACAGCTTGTTCTTGCTTATATGGATCATGAGAGACAGGCTTGATTCAAGTAAAAAACTTATGACCTGAGTCCGTGAAAATTGAAGCCTGATAACCCTGCAGGTTCCTTAATCCCGCGCTTACTTTGAAATTTCTTATCATCCTTTTGACTGAAGCGGCCGGAAAATATGTAAGGGCCTCAAACCTGTTGTACGGATTCTGTTTATGATCCCAATTTTTTGAAATTCATCCTGTTTATTTGATAAACCAGCTTATCTGCCTGAAATATTGATGATCCTTTTTAATTCATTCGCAAGCCGTTCATCAGCTGCTTTTTCTGACGTTTACTTAAAAGAATTTTAACCGGTTGCATTTTCTGCCATCCTGTATATCATTCTAATTCGGCAGGTATGCCGAACAATATCATCAGTGGATAATCAAGGATGGTTTTATCATTACTTAAAATTTGCAGGCAATTTATTCATCCAGTATTCAACCCGGAGGAAATGAAGTACTGCTGGAAAGTGGACATGCAGCAATTTCTTGATGAACAAGGCTGTATAGATCCATTCATATCCAAGTCATCGGCAATTATGGCGGAATATTTCGGGGAAATAGTCAAAACCGCATCCAGTGATGCCACTTTCGGACCCGTATTCAGCGAAATAAGTTGTCGAAGGAGGCCTCACAGGTACGCATGCAGGGGAAAACTGGAGATAATCTACGTCGACTACCTGCAGGACGGGGAGATATTCTGGCGTTGCCCCGCCTGCAGGGACAAGGGCATAATAACCGGCTGGGAAGGATCATGCTGGGATCTTATGTCCCCTGAATTCCGCTTTGTCTCACAGATGACAAACAACGGTTGAAAAAGTTTCAGTCAGGGTACGCGTTCTTACAGGCAAGCATCAGAGAGCTGAATCTTTTTTCCTTTATGGCCTTTCTGGCCTGAAGGGTAAGATTTATAAAAAAGTGCAGATTGTGAATGGTGTTCAGCCGGTAAGACAGAAGTTCACTGGCCATATACAGATGTCTAAGATAAGCTCTGGAAAAATTGGTGCAGGTATAGCATCGGCATAGTGGATCCAGGGCGGAATGATCCCTCTGGTACTTAGAATTTTTTATATTCACTTTGCCTCGGGATGTGTATAGAGTCCCGTTCCTGGCATTGCGAGTCGGAAGTACACAGTCGAACATGTCAATTCCCGCTTTTATGCCTTCAAGTATGTCAATGGGAGTGCCTACGCCCATAAGGTACCTTGGCTTTGCCTCAGGCAGAAACTGGACGGTGTAGTTCATTATTTCAAGCAGCTCTTCCTTGGATTCGCCTACACTCAAGCCTCCCAGCGCGTATCCATCCAGAGGAATCGAGGTGATGCTTTCCGCGCTTTCCCGACGCAGTTCTTTGAAAAAACCGCCCTGAACAATTCCGAAAAGAAGCTGCTTTCCTGCTCCCTGAGGATAAAATTTTCTGCTTCTTTCAGCCCACGCCGCAGTCAGGTGCAGAGAATTTCTGGTATAATCAAAGTCCGCACCGTAAGGTACGCATTCATCCAGAACCATCATGATGTCCGAACCGATGTTCTGCTGGATGCTGATCACTTTTTCAGGGGTGAACATATGCCTGGAACCATCTAAATGGGACGCAAACTCCACTCCATGCCCGGTTATTTTTCTAAGATCTGAAAGGCTGAACACCTGGTATCCGCCTGAATCGGTCAGAATCGGTCCTTTCCAGTTCATAAAGGCATGCAGTCCGCCCAGTTCGGCCAGCAGGTGATCTCCCGGCCGCAGATACAGATGATATGCATTGCCGAGAATAATTTCCGCTCCGATGTTTTTCAAATCTTCAGGACACAGGCTCTTGACGCTGCCCTGCGTTCCCACCGGCATGAAAACCGGGGTCTGCACCTGTCCATGCATGGTTTGAAGGCGCCCTGCCCTGGCTGAGCCGTCAGTATGTTCAATGCTGAATTTTCCGATTTTTTCCATAAAAAATCTGCCTTTTGATCATACCCTGCTGCTTGGGCAGATATCCGCCAAAGGACATGATGAACAAAGAGGTTTTTTTGCTTTGCAGATCTCTCTGCCGAAAAGCACCATCATTTGATTAAGTATACCCCATTCACTTTCGGGGAACAAATCCATCAGGTCCTTTTCTATTCTCACAGGGTTATCTGATTCGGTAAGTTTAAGACGCAGGCTTATTCGCCTGACATGGGTGTCTACGGCAATGCCCTGACTAATTCCAAAGGCATTGAAGAGTATCACGTTTGCAGTTTTTCTGGCCACGCCTGGAAGAAGCAGAAGCTCATTCATGCTTGCCGGGACCAGGCCATTAAACTTTCGTGTGACCATGTTCGCGGAATTTATAAGGTTTTTTGCCTTTACCCGGTAGAACCCGGCCGGCCTGATCACATCCTGTACTTCTTCCAGCCTGGCCCTGGACAGGGCAGCTGGATTCGGCCAGCGGGCGAAGAATTTCGGAGTGATTTTGTTTATCTGTTTGTCTGTGGACTGTGCTGAGAGGACAGAAGCAACAAGCAGCTGCCAGGGTGTTTTCCAGTGCAGGGCGATGTGCGGTTCGGGATAGAGACTTTTAAGCCTGCTCAGCACCTCCCGGGCGGTTGTCGATGCTTTGTTCATGTCTATGAATTATTAGAATTTTCCGGAAAAGGATAAATGTCAAGGCAGTTATTCAATAGATCCGGTCCACAATGTACTGGGCCAGCGACTTAAGAAACTCCTTTTGCGGACCATGGTATTCATCAAGGCAGGCTTTGGCCAGCTCAGCCGAATCCTGAGCCATGGCTTTACTTTGCTCAATTCCAAGAAATTTTGGATAGGTGGATTTATCAGAGGATAGATCGCTGCCAACAGGTTTGCCCAGGGTCTGTTCGTCTCCGGTGACATCAAGAATGTCGTCAACGATCTGAAAGGCCAGACCGATATTTGTTCCATAGGAAGCAGCTTTATGAACATCTGCGCTGTCTCCTGCAAGCAGGGCACCGCTCGTGCACGAGGCCCTGATCAGTGCGCCGGTCTTTAAAGCGTGCATGTTCTTCAGATCTTCAAGATTCATGCTGCCCATTCCGGTAGCCATCAGATCAAGGCATTGCCCCCCGACCATCCCCTGAGGTCCGGCTGCGGCGGCAACTTCCCTGCAGGCAGCCAGAACGCGCTCTGACGGCAAAGATGAGCCGAGCATGACAAAGAAAGCCTGGGTTAAAAGAGCGTCCCCGGCTAGAATGGCCACAGCCTCGCCAAACATCTTATGATTGGTAGGCCTGCCCCTGCGCAGGTCGTCATTGTCCATTGCCGGCAGGTCGTCATGAACCAGGGAGTATGTATGGATCATTTCCAGTGCCGCGGCAAAATGCAGAAGCTCCTTTCTGTCAGCACCAAGCATCTCCCCCCAGGAAAGACAAAGTACGGGTCTGATTTTTTTTCCTCCGGCCAGCAGGCTGTACTCCATAGCTTTCTGCAGATCCAGAGGAATGCCTTCAATTTTCAGGCAGTCCTGCAGATGCTCCTGCACTTCCTCGGCCAGCGCGGTTAAAATCGTCTTGAAGTCCCTAATCATCCCTGCTCCTGTCCGCATCCGGATCAGCATTGAATATGCTCATTTCGTGCCGGGCATCTTCCAGTTGTTTGCGGCATGAACGGGAAAGTTCCATGCCCTCCTTAAAGAGTTGAACGCCCTTTTCCAGAGGCAGGTCCTTTTTTTCCAGTTCCTGAACTATCTTTTGCAGCTTTTGCATTTTTTTATCAAAATCACCATGTCTGGATGGCATATCTGACTCCGAATACT
>SLAE01000163.1 GCA_007127015.1 Desulfonatronospira sp.
ACTTAAATCTCCTGGCATTCCTGTTGCTCTGTTGAAGGGCAAAATGGTTTTTTAATCCATTCATATCGAAAAATTTTCATGGAGAAAGTAATGTACGCCTTGCTCTTCTGGATAGGAAGCAATCCCCGCGCGCCATAGGAAAATCAAAAATTCGTAAGATAATGGTTTTCTGAAGATGTCATGGATTAAGCATTTTAACAAAATTTACAATAAAGTTACAATCTCGTTGAAACAGGGAGGTTTGGTCAATGGAAGGTCTTCTGGAACTTAGCTACGCTCTGGACACGTTCTATTTTCTTTTGTCCGGGCTGCTGGTCATGTGGATGGCGGCGGGATTTACCATGCTTGAATCAGGACTGGTCAGGTCGAAAAACACGGTGGAGATCCTGACCAAAAATGTGGCCCTTTATTCTATTGCCTGCATCATGTACATGCTGGTGGGCTACAATATCATGTATGGAGATGGCGGTTCGCTTATACCAGGCATAAGCCTGCTTATCGGCGGGGACAATACCGTGGCCCAGGTTGTGGCAGGGGGTGAAGACGCACCCTATTATTCAAACATTTCTGATTTTTTCTTTCAGGTGGTCTTTGTAGCCACGGCTATGTCCATCATTTCCGGCGCCGTAGCCGAACGCATGAAACTGTGGTCTTTTCTGCTCTTCGCTGTAATCATGACCGGAGTTTTATATCCGGTGCAGGGTTACTGGAGCTGGGGCGGGGGGTTTCTGGATGAACTGGGATACGCTGATTACGCAGGCTCAGGTATAGTACACATGGCCGGAGCTGCCGCGGCTCTGGCCGGAGTTCTCCTGCTGGGAGCGAGAAAGGGAAAATACGGCCCGGATGGAAAGATAAACGCCATTCCCGGAGCCAATATGCCATTGGCCACCCTGGGCACAATGATTCTCTGGATGGGCTGGTTCGGATTCAACGGCGGTTCCGAGCTGAAGATTTCCGATGTTGAGTCGGCCAACGCGGTGGCTCAGGTCTTTGCCAATACTAATATTGCAGCGGCTTCCGGCCTGGTCGTGGCTCTCATTGTCTCCAGGCTTTGGTTCGGCAAGGCCGATCTGACCATGGCCCTGAACGGCGCGCTGGCCGGTCTGGTGGCCATTACGGCCGAGCCAAGCCTGCCGCCCATGATTCTGGCTTCATTTATCGGGGCTGTAGGCGGAGCCATAGTGATCATCTCCATCGTCATTATGGACAGGCTGAGAATCGATGATCCTGTAGGCGCCATATCCGTACACGGAGTAGTGGGCATATGGGGAGTTCTGGCTGTGCTCTTCTCCAATCCTGAGGCCACCATAGGCGGGCAGCTTGCAGGAATAGGGGTTATTTTCGCGTGGATGTTCGGCGCATCTCTTTTGATCTGGCTGGCAATAAAAGCCGTCATTGGCATCAGGGTCAGTGAAGAAGAGGAATATGAGGGCCTTGATATGGCTGATTGCGGAATGAATGCCTACCCTGAGTTCGTCGGTTCCAAGGGGGTCAGGTAGAGATGCGGCTAGTACTTTCGGCAGAGACATATAATAGCTTAGTATACCACTATGGAGGCATTTAATGAAAAAACTGGAGATCATCACCAGGCCCTTTAAGGTTGTAGCGGTCAAAGAAGCGCTGGCCAATTTGGGAATCAAGGGTATGACCTTGACCGAAGTCAAGGGCTTTGGACGCCAGATGGGCCACAAGGAGATTTACAGGGGGGCGGAATATGACGTTGATTTTCTGCCCAAAGTTAAAATAGAGGTCATTCTTGAGGATAGACAGGTGGAACAGGCTCTGGAAACCACCATAATAGCGGCCCGTACAAATAAGGTAGGCGATGGCAAGATCTTCGTCTATCCGGTTGAAAATGCGATACGCATCCGCACCGGCGAATCCGGAGAGGAAGCCATCTGATTTAAAATACGGGGCATGCGACATGCATGCCCCCTGGCATAAATCAGCCCGATAAGCACTGCTTCTCGCGGATCAGGAATTACCTCTTTGAAAATCAATTTCCGAAGTTTTTTCGGGATTTCTTTGACTCCCCTGTCATCAATGATCAGATAGCCGCGATTAGCAAAAGAAATTACTCGATTTTCGCCGTTAAACACTCCTTTGTTCACCAGCTGCCCTACCCGGTTCTGCAAATCACTGTAAGAAATAATCCCTTTATATTACCAGATAAGGAACTGACCAGTTATTGACCTGTCCTTCTGCTGGTAATAGGTTTAGTATACATACAACAAATTTTTGAGGGGTATGAGTGATTAATCGTTCAACAGAAGAGGTTTTTGAGGATCATCTTGAGCTTGCACAAAAAGGTGATGTGGAGACAGATATTAAGCGCAATTTTGCTCCCGATTGCGTGCTGATGACCAGCTACGGTGTATTTCATGGACATGAGGGCATCCGTGCCGCCGCTGACCTGCTGCAAAAACAGGTAGGCACGACCCGCTATATCTATAAAAACAGACTCTGGCACCGGGAACTGGCTTTTCTGGAGTGGACCGCTGTCTCGGATAAGGCATCGGTTAATGATGGAGCGGATTCTTACTGGATCCGGGACGGCTTGATCCTGGCAATGACCGCTCATTATACTGTGAAATTGGTTTAAGCTGGCTACTTAG
>SLAE01000176.1 GCA_007127015.1 Desulfonatronospira sp.
AATATTCCTGTGCCGGTCAGCCAGGACAAGCTGTACAGCTGTGACCGCAATATCCTGCATCTTTCCTTTGAAGGATCGGAACTGGAAGATCCGTGGTCTGAGCCCGGGCCCGGCAGTTATCACCTGGCAGCTGCGCCTGAAGATGCTCCGGACGAACCTGATATTATTGTTCTTGGTTTTGAACAAGGCAATCCGGTCAGCATTGACGGCCGAAGGCCTGGTCCCGTCGAGCTGCTTAAAGAACTGAACAGGCTCGGAGGAAGACATGCCATAGGCCGGCTGGACATGGTCGAGAACCGTTTTATCGGCATGAAATCCCGGGGAGTATATGAAACCCCGGGAGGAACGATAATTTATTCAGCTCACCGCGACCTTGAAGGGCTGTGTCTGGACCGGGAGAGTCTTTGTGCCCGCAACGAGCTTGTACCCAAATATTCGGGGCTGGTGTACAATGGTTTCTGGTTTTCTCCGGAAAGAGAGGCCCTGCAGACTCTGATGGATAAATTTCAGGAAAAAGTGACAGGCGAGGTGCGTCTTAAGCTTTTCAAGGGAGGAGTTTATCCGCTGGGCAGGCGCTCACCTTACTCCCTGTACAATCCTGAACTGGCCACCTTTGAGCAGGATCAGGTCTTTGATCAGAAGGATGCTGCCGGATTTATCCGCTTGCAGGGGCTGAGACTTATGTCCGTAAACAGGGTTGAAAAGTTAAAAAAGAAATAAAACAAAATTGCAATTTAAAGATATCAAAAGCTAAGAAATTATGTTATTTTTTTTTAAAAATTACAGGGATCAAGTAAAAGTGGCCATAATTGACGATGAACAGTAAGCCGAATGACAAACCCTGGGGCGGCAGATTCGCCTCAAGCACTTCCGAATTAGTGGAAGCCTTCACTCAGTCGCTGGACTATGACCGTTTCCTGGCCCTGCAGGATCTGGCCGGTTCCAGATCTCACGCGCGAATGCTCGCCGCACAGTCAATAATCACCAGCGAGGAATTGAATGAGATTCTGACAGGTCTTGACCTTATTCAGCATGAACTGGAGCGGGACAGCTTCGAGTGGGATCCGGGCCTGGAAGATGTGCATATGAATATTGAAAGGAGGCTGGTCGACCTGATCGGAGTTTCCGGCCAGAAACTGCATACCGGCAGAAGCCGCAATGACCAGGTGGCTCTTGACTTCAGGCTTTACGTATCCCAGGCTGTTACAGAGTGGCAGGCAAATATCAGACAGCTTATATCAGCTCTGGTCGATCAGGCGGATAAACACCGCGAAACTCTGCTTCCAGGTTATACGCATCTGCAGCCGGCCCAGCCGGTAAGTCTGGCCCACCATCTGTTTGCCTACGGGCATATGTTCAGACGTGATTATCAGCGCATTGACGATGTTCTGCCCAGAATAAAGGTGTCTCCTCTTGGAGCCGCAGCCCTGGCCGGAACGACTTATTCCCTGGACCCGTGGATGGTGGCCAGAGATCTAGATTTTCCAGGAGTGTTCGGAAACAGCATGGACGCGGTCAGTGACCGGGATTTTGTGCTGGAGGGTCTTTTTCTGGCTTCCATGCTCATGATGCATCTGAGTCGTCTTGCAGAAGAAATTATTCTCTGGTCAAATCCTGGATTCGGATTTATTATATTACCCGAAACTTATGCTACCGGCTCTTCCATAATGCCTCAAAAGAAAAATCCGGATGTGGCCGAACTGATAAGGGGCAAGACCGGAGGAGTTTTCGGCAGACTGATGGCCCTGCTGACCACCATGAAAGCCCTGCCTCTGACTTACAACCGGGATATGCAGGAAGATAAAGAGCCATTTATTGAAGCGCACAGGAGCGTCAGCGCTTCTCTGCAGATCATGGCCGGAATGGTGTCCGCGCTAGGTTTTAACAAGAAGCAAATGCTGAGAGCCTTGAAACAGGGCTATCTGAACGCCACAGAGCTGGCTGATTACCTGGTCTCCAAAGGAATGACCTTTCGTAACGCGCATCATGTTACCGGCCGGATAGTGGCTTTTGCCGAACACAAAGGAGCGGGTCTGGAAGAACTCGGTCTTGAGGAACTAAAAGGCTTTTCAGACCTGATCAAAAAGGATGTATTTGAAGTACTGGACTATCAAAGGGCTGTTCAGCGCCGGATAACCCCTGGAAGCACCGGCCCTGGTTCCGTAGAACTTCAGATGCAGGATTTCAGGGAGTGGCTGGATAAAAAAAATGGCGGAAGCGTATAGGAGTCGAACCTACCGAACGGGGCTAACCGTTCCACTGGATTTGAAGTCCAGGCGCCACACCGGTGACGTAACGCTTCCGTTACAAACAATAATATCAATCATTTCTAAATCAGGCAAGATATAAAAAGGATCCATTTTTGGAGGTAATCTATTGAACGCTTTTTCCAAGAATCTGCTGCTCTGGGCTACGATTTCGCTGGTTTTAATTCTGCTTTTCAACATGTTCAACCAGCCTCAGGAACAGCAGCAAAAATTAACATATACCCAACTTCTGGACAGGATAGAACAGGGAGAGGTCATGGCCGTGAAGATTAAAGGCCAGGAAGTGACCGGAGTCACTCTCGATGACCAGAGATTCGTTTCATATCATCCTGATGATCCGAACTTTGTTGAGCTGCTGCTTAGAAACAATGTTCAGGTGGAAGCTGAGCCTGAAGCTGAAGGCTCCATGATCATGACTGTATTTATTTCCTGGTTTCCCATTTTGCTTCTGATTGCCGTATGGATATTTTTCATGCGCCAGATGCAGGGCGGCGGAGGAAAGGCCATGTCTTTCGGCAAATCCAAGGCCAAAATGGTGGTTCAAGACGATACCAGGGTCACTTTTTCCGATGTCGCCGGAGTCGACGAGGCCAAAGACGAATTGACCGAAGTGGTGGATTTTCTAAGCGATCCCAAAAAGTTTACCCGCCTTGGCGGGCGCATCCCCAAAGGAGTGCTGCTAGTGGGATCTCCGGGTACGGGAAAGACTCTTCTGGCCCGGGCAGTGGCCGGCGAGGCCGGTGTGCCGTTTTTCTCCATCTCCGGATCTGACTTTGTGGAAATGTTTGTAGGCGTCGGAGCTTCAAGGGTCAGGGACCTGTTTGTCCAGGGCAAGAAGAATGCTCCCTGCCTAATATTTATCGACGAGATCGATGCCGTAGGCAGGCAAAGAGGAGCCGGACTCGGCGGCGGTCATGATGAGCGCGAACAGACTTTGAATCAGCTTCTGGTGGAGATGGACGGTTTCGAATCCAATGAAGGGGTCATACTCATAGCAGCCACCAACCGTCCTGATGTGCTCGATCCGGCTCTTTTAAGGCCGGGACGTTTCGATCGGCAGGTGGTGGTGCCCAATCCCGATCTGGCCGGCAGGAAAAGGATTCTTGAGGTCCACAGCCGCAAGATTCCCCTGGCACAGGGCGTGGCTATGGAAGTAATCGCCCGGGGGACTCCGGGTTTTTCCGGAGCGGATCTTGAAAATCTGGTTAATGAAGCCGCACTGCATGCAGCCAAAAAAAATAAAGATCAGGTGAGCATGGAAGACTTTGAGGATGCCAAGGACAAGGTGCTCATGGGCAAGGAACGAAGAAGCTTGATCTTAAGCGAAGAAGAAAAGAAGACCACAGCTTATCATGAGGCGGGTCATACTCTGGTGGCCAAGCTGCTCCCGGGTACGGACCCCATCCACAAGGTTTCCATTATCCCCAGAGGTCGTGCTCTGGGTGTAACCATGCAGCTTCCTGAAGATGAAAGACATAATTATTCCAAAACTTATCTGGAGAACAACCTGTCGGTCCTTCTTGGAGGCCGGGTGGCCGAGGAGCTGGTCTTTAATCAGATGACCACAGGCGCGGGCAACGATATTGAACGGGCTTCGAAAATGGCCAGAAAAATGGTCTGTGAATGGGGCATGAGTGAAACTCTCGGTCCCCTGGCCTTCGGGGGCAGGGGAGAAGAGGTCTTTCTGGGCCGGGAATTCGTTCAGCACAAGGAATACAGCGAGGAAACCGCCAAGCTGATTGACGCTGAAGTGAAAAGAATTGTTCAGGATGCCTATGACAGAGCCAAGCTCTTTCTTAAAGAGAATATGGATACGCTGCACCGTATTTCCGAGGCCCTGCTGGACAGGGAGACTTTGAACGGAGAAGAAATCGAAAAATTGATGCGCGGAGAAGAATTGCCCCCCATGAAAGAAAAGCTTGCCCAGGAAGATAAAAAAAAGGATCTGCAGAAAGAGGAAAAGGATGATGCCGGATCTCAGGTTGAAGAAGACAGGAAAGACGAAAATGAAATAGGGTTCAAGATAGAGTCTTAGTGCTTTGATTCATAAATCAGGTGACGTATTCTCATCAGTTTTACCGAATCAAGGTATTTGGGTCCTAACTTTGTTAAATCCGAAATCCGAATATCGAAATTCGAAACAAATTCGAAATTCAAATGATCCAAATAACAAAAACAGAAAAACCCCCTCTACTGGTTCAGCAGGTTCAGCACAACCTGGGTAAATGTGAATGCTTCTCTTTCGATCTGGAGTAAGAAGATAAATTTTTTATTAAGGAAATCTAGCTGAAAAATTGCATGATGATGCCTGGAATTTTTTTTAACTTTTCAACCTGATCCCAGAGTCTCTTGATCCTTATTAATACATTCAGCCGTGAAACTGACCAAGAGGTACCATGATCCAATGGTCTGTCAAAGGGGGCGGGGTAATTGGCCCCGCCCCCTTTTTAATTGCCGGTATTGTCAACATAACACCTGACTCATTTTTTGACGGCGGCAAATACCACGCCCCAGCTCAGGCGGCTGCGCACGCAGCACTGCTTCTGGATCAGGGCGCGCATATCCTGGATCTGGGCGGGGAAAGCACCAGGCCTTTTGCGGCGCCGGTAGATGCCTCCATAGAAATCAGCAGGGTCATTCCCGTAATGGAGCAGATTCTGAAAGCCCGTCCGGATACGAATATATCCGTGGATACTTATAAAGCCAGGGTTGCAAAGAAATGCCTGCAGTCAGGGGCGGTGATCATCAACGACATCTCCGCCTGCCGTTTTGACCCTGAATTGCTGGACGTTCTGGTGGAGCACAAACCGGGATACGTTCTTATGCATGCACTGGATCGGCCTGAAAGAATGCAGAATGATCCCGTATACGACAATGTTGTCAAAGAAATTCTGACATTTTTTGAAAAAAAGCTGAATCAGCTGGTTAGAGCCGGGCTGCCTGAGGATCGAATTGTACTCGATCCGGGCATAGGGTTCGGCAAGACCCTTGAGCATAATCTTGAGATTCTTAGGCATATAGAGTCTTTTACAGTCCTGGATCGTCCTCTGTACATCGGATTATCCAACAAGTCGATGTGGGGCAAGATGTTTGGCCTCGAGCTCAAGGAAAGAGTCCTGCCTACCCAGGTGGCGGTTGCGCTTATGGCCGCTAAAAATGTGCGGATTCACAGGGTGCACGATGTACAGCTAACCTCAAATACTTTGAAAACGGTTGAAAACATATGCTCATAAACCTGGGATTCATTCAGATTGGCTGGCGGGACATCGTAGATATCGCCGTAGTTGCCTTCATCGCTTACAGAGTCATCCTGCTGTTCAAGGGAACTCGTGCAGTACCGGTGATATATGGTCTGCTCATCGTTATGATTGTATACTATCTGGCTGATGAATTCGGTCTTTATACACTGCACGGACTGCTGACCAATTTTCTTGGTTCACTTTTTCTGGTGGTCATAATCCTTTTTCAAAGCGATATCCGCAAGGCTCTTGCCGAGATGGGGGCGGGAAGGCTGTGGTTCAACCCCAAGCCCGTTAACCAGGTCGTGGATGAGCTGATTCTTGCCGCGGTACAGATGGCTGAAAAAAGAATCGGAGCTCTTATAGTTATTGAGAAGAAGACACCTCTTGGCGATATTGTCGAATCCGGAGTGGAGATCGATTCCAAATTTTCCAGAGAGCTTCTTGAAACCATATTCTATCCCAATACCAGACTTCATGATGGAGCAGTGATTATTCGCAGGGATAAAATAGCAGCTGCGGGATGCATCCTGCCTCTGGCGGTAGGTGTGCCTCCCAAATGGAATCTGGGAACAAGGCACCGGGCGGCCATAGGAATAACCGAAGAGACAGACGCGCTGGCGATAGTGGTATCCGAGGAAAGAGGAATTATTTCTGTGGCTATTTCCGGAAAACTCATACCCGGTCTGGATGAAATACGAATGAGAAGAGTATTGTCAAAAATTCTGGGAAGATAACCATGTTGAATAAATTTAGAAGCAACTGGCAGTACAGAATAATGGCCCTGGTTATGGCCGTCTTTTTCTGGTACCTGATCAGCGGTCAGGATAAAGTCGAGATGTGGCTGGAGGTGCCTGTGGAAATTGCAAACCTGTCTGAAGATCTTTCAGTCAGATCGGGTATGGTGGATAAGGTCCGGATCAGGTGCAGAGCCACCAGAACCATGCTCAGCCGCATAGAAACCGGCAGGCTTGTATACCATCTGGACTTGTCCGGAGTGGAACAGGGCAGCAATACCATTAACCTGGATCCAAAAAGAATTGACTTGCCAAGAGCTGTCCAGCCCATGGAAATCACCCCGGCCAGACTGGAGCTGGAAGTTGACAGAATCGTCGCAAGAGAGTTGCCGGTCAGGATTAACTGGAGAGGCTCCATCAGTTCTGATTATCTGCTTCACGAAATAATTGCCGAGCCTGAGTCTATCCGGGTAAGGGGACCGGAAAGGCTGGTGCGGAACATGGATGCAATTGAGACCAAGACCGTGCAGGTTGATGAGTCCAGTCCCGGAACAGTTGTTCGCAGAATCGGTTTGCAGCTTCACCCCGAAGTAGAATCACAAGTTGCAGAAGTAAACGCAAGGCTGGAGTTCATACCGGTACTCGAAGAGATCTGGGTGCGCAAGTCAATAGAAGTCAGAAACGCAGAAGGTTTGGACTACAATCTGGAACAGGATTACATTCGAGCCAATCTGGCTTTGCCGAAAACTATTTTAAAAGAACCTGGTTGGCGGGAGCAAATCAGCTATTATATAAATTTAGATAAAGGAATGTTACCCGGGATCTTTGAGCTTCCAGTGCAGACGGACTTGCCGGATCATGCCCGGGTTCTGGAAAAAAGACCGGAGACAGTAAAGGTTATCATCAAATAAATTAAAAGGGAGTACCAGATATGCGCAAAAAGCTGTTCGGAACAGATGGCTTGCGTGGGCAGGCCAATATATTTCCCATGCTTCCGGAGATAGTTTTAAGGCTCGGGCTGGCTGCTGGACAGTATTTTCGTAACGGACACCGCAGACACAGGGTGCTTATCGGCAAAGACACCAGACTGTCCGGGTATGTTTTTGAAAATGCCCTTACTTCCGGTTTTTGCGCCTCCGGAATGGATGTTTTCCTGGTGGGACCCATGCCCACCCCGGCCATTTCTTTTCTGACCAAAAACATGCGCGCCGATCTGGGTGTGGTAATATCCGCGTCGCACAATCCCTTCATGGACAACGGGATCAAGTTTTTCGACCACATGGGCTTTAAGCTTTCAGACCAGGTTGAGGAAGAAATATCTGAACTGGTGCTTTCCCCGGACATAAACTGGCAGCATCCCGAACCTGAAGAGATCGGCCGGGCAAGAAAGATAGTGGACAGCCCCGGGCGCTATATAGTCCACCTGAAGAACAGCCTTCCAAATACCATGAGTCTGCAGGGTCTCAAAGTAGTCATCGATTGTGCCCACGGAGCCACATACAGGGTGGCTCCGCTTATTTTCGAAGAACTTGGGGCCAAAGTGATCCAGGCTGGAGTCGAGCCAGACGGACTGAACATCAATAAAAAATGCGGGTCTCTCTATCCGGAAATAGCGGCACAAATGGTTCTCGAACATGGAGCAGATATCGGCCTAACTCTGGATGGCGACGGAGACCGGCTCATTGCTATTGATGAGAACGGAGTAATCCTGGATGGAGATCAGATCATGGCTATCTGTGCCAGGGATCTTATTGAAAAAGATAATTTTCCAGGCAGGCTGCTGGTCAGTACGGTCATGAGCAATATGGCCCTGGAAGTTTTTATGAAAGAAAACGGCGGCAGTCTGCTCCGGACAAAAGTCGGAGACCGTTATGTAGTGGAAGCCATGCGGGAAAAAGGTGCAATTCTAGGAGGTGAACAGTCAGGTCACCTGATTTTTCTGGATTATGCCACCACAGGAGACGGCATTCTGGCCGGAATCAAACTCCTGAAAATCATGCTTGAAAAAAACAGGCCCCTTTCCGAACTCTCAAGGCTGCTGCAGCCCTTTCCTCAAAGGCTGATCAATGTTCATGTTGAAAAAAAACAGCCCTTCAGCGAGGTACTGACAATTCAAAAAGCTGTGCAGGACGCAGAGCAGAAACTTGGAAAAACTGGAAGAGTCCTGCTTCGTTATTCAGGTACTGAACCAGTGGCCCGGGTAATGGTCGAAGGTGAAAATGAAACTCTGGTTGAGGATCTGGTTATTCAACTGGCCAGAGAGGTGGAAGAAAGCCTCAGAAATTAACAGGTTTCCAGTTAATTTTTATTCATCCCTTTGCTGTCCGGAAAAGCGTTATTTTTGATTCAGCGGCTATTTTTTTACGCCTTGCCAATTGTTTTTTTGAGGTATAATTATTTAGTTTTGGACCGGTAACCGGGTTGAAAAGCTGCTTTTGATTCACCCTGCAGCGATATCCCTTAAAGGGAACCAGAAGAGTTTTGCCAATTTGACAATCAAGGAGTTGGATTATGGAAGCCAAAAAAGTGATTATTCCTGTGGCTGGATGGGGAACCAGATCCCTGCCCGCGACCAAGAACATTCCAAAGGAGATGCTTCCAGTATATAAAAAACCGGCGGTGCAGTATGTAGTGGAGGAAGCCATTGATGCTGATCTGACCAATGTAGTCTTTGTGACCAACCAGCAGAAAAGGATCATTGAGGATCATTTCGATTACAACCTGGCTCTGGAAGCAGTGCTCAGGCGCACAGGCAAAGAACATCTGCTGAAGGATGTTCGTCAGGTAGCTGAGATGGCCAACATTATTTCCGTACGCCAGAAAGAACAGCTGGGACTTGGTCATGCGGTCCTCTGCGCCAGGGAGGTGGTGTCCAGAGAGCCTTTTGCGATCATGGTCGGAGATGACCTGATGTTCAGCAAACGTCCGGCAATCAAGCAGCTCCTGGAAGTGGCTCAGAAAGAACATATGTCAGTTGTGGGAGTGGTGGAAGTACCCAGAGAAAGTGTTCCCAGCTACGGGATCATTCAAGGCGAAGAGATTTCGCCCGGTCTTTACCGCATTCGCCATGTTTATGAAAAACCGAGCGTCAAAGACGCGCCATCCAGGCTGGCCATAGTGGGCCGCTACGTCCTGACTCCGGAAATCTTTGATTATCTGGAAAAGCTGGAGCCTGGACATAATCTGGAATATCAGCTTTCTGACGCCTTGCAGGCCCTGGCCCAGAGAAACAGGCTTCTGGCCTTCAAGCTCGAGGGACAGCGTTTTGATATCGGCAATTGGGTCGATTATTTAAGCGGCAATATCTATTTCGCTCTTCAGGACAAAGAATTAAGGAACGACCTGATTAAAAGTCTGGAGGAGCTGCTGGCCAACAGCAGGTAGTTTTGGATTCACCAGAGCCGGAACAGGAAGAAACTCAGTTTTAAGAGGAGCTGGATCATAAGCATAGCCAGGATGAATCTTAAACATGGATACATCGAAGCAGGCCCTTCAGTCTGGTCTGTGGCTGTGTTAGGCCGCCCCCATAAAGTCTTGGCCTACCTTGAGCCAGCTTATCTGCCTGCCCGTGTATGGCAGCCAGGGCTCAGGGTGCTGGTTCCCTTTGGCAGAGCCGATGCCCTGCGCGTGGCTGTGCTTATGAGAACCAACCATGTGAGATACAGAGCGGAAAAACTGAAACAGATTTTATGGCCGCTGGAAAAAGAGCCTGTTATTAATCCAGATTACCTGGAAATGCTTGAAAATCTGGCTTCCAGGCAGCTGATCACCCCGGGCAAAGTGCTTTCATATGTTTTGCCCAAAGCTCTGCGCAAAATTCCTCATGGATGGGTTGATCTGAACAGAAAGAAAAAAATTCCCTTTGTCTTTTTTGAAAATGACCCGAA
>SLAE01000043.1 GCA_007127015.1 Desulfonatronospira sp.
CTCGAAGTGCCTGTGGTGATGACTTCGGACAGGCACCAAAGCGGTACTGACAGAATAATGGAAGCCGCCGCCGGAATGGGTCTGCGGCAGGACGACATTGTTGTCAACATTCAAGGAGATGAACCGGCACTGGACCCTGAGATGCTTGAACAACTCATAGGTCCGATGTTATCTTCACCGGAAATAAAAATTACCACTCTGGCCAGGATAATTGAGTTGAGCACTGCTCAAAGCCCCAATGTGGTCAAGGTGGTAAGGTCGCAAAGCGGCCGGGCGCTTTATTTTTCCAGAAGTCTGATCCCCTGTTCTGACACGGAAGATGAAGAATTTCTTGGGCACATCGGCTTGTATGCCTACAGGTTCTGCTGTCTGGAAAAATTTTGCCGTCTGGGCCAAAGTGTTTTGGAAAGAAAGGAAAAACTCGAACAACTAAGACTACTGGAAGCGGACATCCCCATAAATGTGGTTCTTACCCGGCACATAAGCCACGGCGTAGATGTTCCTGAAGATATTTCCAAAGTTGTACAAATTATGCAGGAGAGTCAATAATGAAAGCTATACTGGTCCTGGAAGACGGGACCTGGTTTGAGGGCAGATCATTTACCGGAAGCGGAGAATCAGGCGGAGAAGTAATTTTCAACACCGGAATGAGCGGATATCAGGAAATTCTTACTGATCCCTCTTATGTGGGACAGCTTGTATGCATGACCTATCCGCTTATGGGCAATTATGGAGTCAATCCCGAAGATGTTGAGTCGGAAATGATCCAGGTCGCGGGATTCATAACCAAGGAATGCTGCCGGATCCCATCCAACTGGAGAGCCACACAGTCCTTGCCTGACTACCTGAGAGACGGCAGGATCATAGGTATTGAAGGCATAGACACCCGGGCCCTGACCACGCATATCCGTAAAAACGGTGCCATGCGGGGGATAATATCCACCCGGGAGAATAATCCCCGGATACTGGCGGCCAAAGCCGGAGAACTGCCCAGGATGGAAGGACTTAATCTTGCTGAACATGCCGGATGCAAGAGCCCGTTTGCCTGGACAGAATCAGGGCCTGTTCAAGCGGTCTTAAGCGAAGGCGGAGATTATGAATGGCCCGGACCCGGACCACGAATCGTGGTTTATGATTACGGCATCAAGTGGAATATCCTGAGGCTGCTTAAGCAGCAGGGCCTTGAACTGCTGGTGGTCCCCTGGAATTTCAGCTTCGAGCAGGTAAAAAAGGTTAACCCGGATGGAATATTTCTGTCCAATGGTCCGGGAGATCCCGCGGTCATGACCAAAAGCATAGGCATCATTTCCAGACTCCTGGAAGATTATCCCGTAGCCGGCATTTGTCTCGGACATCAGCTTCTGGGACTGGCAATGGGTGGAAGCAGCTTCAAACTCAAGTTCGGGCACCACGGCATGAACCACCCGGTCAAGGATCTGTCAACAGGCAGGATAGAGATTTCTTCCCAGAATCATGGGTTCTGCCTGGACATAGGTCATCTGGATTTTCTTGAACAGACCCATATCAATCTCAATGACCATACTCTTGAAGGCTTCAGACACAAATCCAGACCGGTTATGGCCATCCAGTACCATCCTGAAGCTGCATCAGGACCTCATGACAGCCGTTACTTCTTCAGCAGATACAGGGAAATGGTGGAAAAGACGGCATGAAAGCAAGCTAAAAAACCACAGCCTGGAACCTGAAAATTCTAGTCTGGGGGTCTTCATGGCAAAAAGGGGGCAGAGAAGCCTTCCGGCAGGTCTCGGCTAGAAATGTTTTGCGGTCCCAGCCGTGATCAACTGCTACCTGAGGCAGCAAAAGTCCGGAATGAGCCCCTTTCCTCACCAGAAGGCCATGCTTGCCAGGCTCGATCTGATCAATATCCGATACCCTTTCCAGAGGACCCAGAATGGATATTTCAAGCTCCAGAAGGTCCAGTTCTCTGCGCTGCAGCACTTGAAAACGGGGGTCTCCAAAAGCAGCCTCTCTGGCCATCCTGGTTATTGTTTCCCATAAAGGCCTGTCTCCAAAAATATTTCCGATGCATCCTCTTAGTCTGTCGTTGATTTTAAGACAGACAAAGGCACCCAGATGTTCTTCCATTTTTGTGCTTACAGGTTCGGGGAATTCAGGATCCAGACCTTCAAGTTCTGATTTGATGCTCAAATAGGCCAGGTTTTTAAGGTATTTCTTCTCTTCGGCACTTAACTCAAAAGTAAAATCAGACATGATTGCTTCTATTTCAAGGTTTATTTGTTAATGGAATAAAATCCGAAGAACGTCGTGAGGCTGAAAGGCTGATGCATTTTTTCTTCTTACAACGGATATACCGGGTCTTATACGGAGGTAGTTTTTGCCGCTTCAGCGGCCTCCTTTTTCAACTTCTTAACATGGTTGATCGCCGACCTGCCGGCTACAGCCCCTTCGCCTACGGCAACGCTGATCTGCAAAAAAGTTCCCACGCAATCTCCAGCCGCAAAAATGCCCGGCACATTGGTTTTTTGCTCCCGATCGACTTCAACGAACATTTTATGCGTGATCAGACCAAGCGAATAGGCAAAATCAAGGGATGATGCCTCGCCCATGGCCACGAACAG
>SLAE01000010.1 GCA_007127015.1 Desulfonatronospira sp.
CCAGAATCGGCGCCGGCTCTTCCTGCTGGCGTTGCATCACGTATTGGGCAAACCCCAGCGCGTCCAACCCCCACTGGATATCGTCGAGCCACACCACGACTGGCCGTCGCCGTGCCAGTAGGGACAGATAGCGATAGATGATGGCGTGGCGCTCCGATCGGCTCGTCTGGTGGGTGGGCCCCGGATCCAGTCCCTGAGCTCCCCGCCCTTCGAAGAGTGAGATCAGGGCTCGCAATTCAAATTCCGTGGCTAATCCCTCCTGAAGCAGATGATTGCTCAGAAATCTTCGACGTTCGTCACCACAAAGTCGTGAGCAGCCGACAAATCGCTCCATCATCGGAACCAGGCCATCTGCCGGGCCCGACAGCGGACTGTGGTGTGCCGTAAGCACTTGTGCTCCCCCGACTTCTCGAGCTCTGCGGCAAAACCACCTCACGATCTCCGATTTTCCGGTTCCCGCCTCGCCCTCCACGATGACTCCGCGGGCCTGCTCCCGGCGATGCACTTCCTGGAGCATTCCCCAGAGCCAGTCCCGTTCCTCGTCGCGATCGACCAGTGGGATGGCCCGCAAGCCGAATAACCCGAGGCTGATCCCGAGCAATTCGTTGCTGATGGTTCCCTCACAATCACGCCGCCAGTCCTGGACCAGCGGCGGCATATCGCTACCCAATTCTGCGGGGTCTTCGACGACTTCCTCGCCATGGTCGATTTCGAATGGGGCGCCCCGATCGATCCCGGCGACGGAAACGGTGGGATCGAGCTGTGGCATCACCTGCGTTGCCACCGCCACCTCATCGACATCCGCCGTCGCCACACCGGTTGGCCTCGGAGGATCGAAGAGCACGCCGAAGCGCTGTGTTTCGTCCATCGAGGGAAGTTGGGCGAGCGCATAGGCTGCGTCGGCGGCGTGCAGGAAGCGATGGCGCCTCTGTTTGGCCATCAATTTATGGACCCAGGCCTGGGCTCCTGCAGGGACCTCGAATCGAGGCGTCAACTCCGGAATCGGATCGTTGATATGAGCATCCCCGATGGCCCACACCGTATCGCCGTTATAGGGCCAGTCGCCGCAGATCAGCTCGTAGGCCATACATCCCAGCCCGTACAGATCCGTCCACGGCCCGTACTCACGCCAGAATCCGCGAAGTTGCTCCGGCGCCATATACTGGGGAGTTCCCCACGCCGTCTCCACCTTGCCGGCGTCCTTGAAGCGATCTGCCGCGTGGGCCAGTCCGAAGTCCGTCAGCTTCACGGACCAATTCGGCTCACAGCCCACCAGAATATTCTCCGGCTTCAGATCGCGGTGAATCACATCTCGTGCGTGAGCGTGGGCCAGCGCGTCGAGCACCACCAGGAGCATCTCTCGTACATCCGGCCACGTCAGCTCGTGGAAATAATCCTCCACCGACCCTCCCCGGGCGAACTCCATCACCAGATAGGGACTGTCGGCTGCCAGCTCCTTCGATTCTTTCGCCACCGCCTTCGGAACCTGTCCGAAGTCGAGGATGGTCACGATATTGGGATGATCGAGGGAAGCTACGGAGCGGACCTCCGTTTCGAATGCCTCGCGATACTCCGGATCGTCCATCACCTCCGGGTGCATCACCTTGACGGCGACGTCGATCCCCGCATCACCGTGCTTCCCCAGCCAGACCGCTCCCATTCCGCCTTCGCCAATGGGTTTGATCAATTCGAAGGCACCCAGATTCATCTGTGACCTCACTCAATGAGTTCGAAACACCGTCTTGATTGGCACACCGTCGAAACCGTACTCCTCGCGCAACTGGTTGACCAGATACTTTCGATACGACGGGGCCACGGCGCCGGCGGCGTTGACGGAGAACATGAATGAGGGGGGCCTGGTGGCCACCTGGGTCATAAAATAAAATTTGGCCCGCTTGTTGCGATATACCGGCGGGGAGTGACGCTGGACGGCACGTTCCAGAAAATCATTGAGCTCCGGCGTCGGCAGGCGGCGTCGATATTGCTCGAATACGGCATCGACGGCCCGAAATACCTCGCCAAGGCGCTTTCCCGTCAGGGCGGAGACGAAAAGGATCGGCGCTCCCTCGACGAATTTGAGTTCATGACGCAAAAATTTTGCGAACTCTCCGGCCGTCTCGTGGGTCTTGTCGATGAGATCCCATTTATTGACCAGCAGCACACACCCTCGGCCGCGATTTTTGACCACGTCGGCAATCTTTTTGTCCTGCTTGGAGATCTCCTTCGTCGGATCGAGCACCAAAAGCGCCACATCGGCGCGGTCGATGCTTCGAATGGCCTGAACCACGGAGATCTCCTCCAATTCTTCGGAGATTCGGCTCTTTCTGCGCAGCCCGGCCGTGTCCATCATCAGATATTCGCGCCCCTCCTCATCGACGACCCGGGTGTCGATGGCGTCTCGTGTGGTGCCGGCGATATCACTGGTCAACAACCGGTCTTCACCGAGAAAGGCGTTAACCAGGCTCGATTTTCCGACGTTGGGCTTTCCCACCACCGCAAGCTTTGCATAGGTGGTCTCCTCTTGCTCCTCGTCGGGGATGATGGGTTCCGTGACATCGTCCATCAGGTCCTCAACACCCACGCCGTGTTCG
>SLAE01000083.1 GCA_007127015.1 Desulfonatronospira sp.
CAGGACAGGGCGTATTCCTTGTTGGCCTTGAATCCATCGAAGAAGTGCTCGGCGTCAAAGAACAGTTCATCCACCTGAGGCCTCAGATAGGCCAGGGTATCGTGGATCAGCTCCAGATTTCTTTCCAGGGTGGTTCTTAAAGCGTCCTTGACATGGATATCCCAGGATTTGCCGAAAATGGTCACCGCCCTGGTCTTGGATTTGATCAAAGCCTCCAGATTGGGATCATTTTCAGGTGTCTTCTTGGCCAGATGTGTACTTCCAAAGGCCACTATCCTGGAGTTGTGCAGGGCGTAATTCTGTATCTCCTGAAAGAATCTGCGGTCAGTGGGATTAGAACCCGGCCATCCGCCTTCTATGTAGTCGATTCCCAGTTCATCCAGTTTGCGGGAAATTCTTATTTTATCCTCAGTGGAAAGATGAACATCCTCGGCCTGTGTTCCATCTCTTAACGTGGTGTCATAAACTTGAATCTTGTGCATAACTTTTCGCTTTGACTAAAATCCATAATTTTTAAGTGTCTAAATCCGACGTGTCTGTATTTGTAATTTCTTTTTATAATACTATTAATCCAGACAATTTTTTTAAATACCTGCCAGTCCATACAGCCTTCTCCCGAGTGCAGATTACTGATCGGTGATTGCAGGACTTTCTTCTTCTTTTCTCAGACCGACATCCTGGTCGCCGAGTCCGAAGGCCTCATGAAGGGTGCGCACAGCCAGTTCGGTATATTTCTCCTCGATAAGACAGGAAATTTTTATTTCCGAAGTGCTGATGATCATAATATTGATATTTTCTTTTTTCAAAGCCGAAAATGCGATAGCCGCCACCCCGGAATGGTTGCGCATGCCTACTCCGATGACCGTGACCTTGGCTACATTGGCATCATGCAGGAGTTCTCTGGCCCCTATCTTGTCCTTGACCTTCTTAAGGATGTTCAAGGAATCCTCTATACTGCTCTTGGGAACCGTAAAGGTCATATCCGTGCGCCCACCTTCCCTGCTCGGATTCTGCACTATCATGTCCACAACAATATTTGCCCTGGCTATGGGCTCAAAAATTGCCGCGGCAGTGCCTGGCGCGTCAACCACATCCACCAGCGTGATCCTGGCCTGATCCTTATCATAAGCAATTCCGGAAACCATTGCCGCTTCCATGCTTTTATCCTCCTGAACAACGTAAGTCCCTGAATTGTCCGAAAAAGTGGAGCGAACATGTACCGGGACGTTATATTTTTTGGCAAACTCAACAGAACGTATCTGAAGCACCTTGGCACCCATGCTGGCCATTTCCAGCATCTCATCGTAAGCAATCTTGTTCAGTTTTCTGGCCTGGGAACAGATATTGGGATCAGTCGTGTATACGCCCTGCACATCTGTGTATATCTCGCACAATTCAGCGTCCAGAACCGCGGCCAGTGCTACCGCGGAAGTATCCGAGCCTCCCCGCCCCAGGGTGGTGATGCGATTTTCGGTGTCGCAGCCCTGAAATCCGGCCACCACCAGAACGTCATAATCTTTGAGCATATGCCTGATATGTTCATGTTCAATATCCAGAATCCTGGCCTTACCAAAACTGCGATCGGTTTGTATGGGAATCTGAAAGCCCAGAAATGATCTGGCTTTTACCCCGCAATCCTTGAGCAGCATGGCAAAAAGAGCAACCGATATCTGTTCCCCTGTTGACAAAATTACGTCCAGCTCTGAACTGTCCGGACGCTTGGACCAGGAACGGGCAAAACTTAAAAGCCTGTCTGTTTCTCCGTAAATGGCCGAAAGCACGACTACGACCCTGTAACCCTTGTCCAGGGCTTTCAAAACATTTTCCCTTACCTTGAGCATGCACTCAAGATCCGCGACTGAGCTGCCTCCGTATTTTTGCACTATAACACGCATTTTTTAATATTACTCCTCAACATCTGAGCATTTGATCAAACTAAAAAACTGTTCTCCTGTCCCATGGAAAGCAAACACTGCGGTCCTTGATTCTCCTGAAAAACTGAGAGCAATCTCAATCCTGTCCGCAGGAGTCAGCCCCGGGCTTAAATATTCGCTCCACTCCACAAGAACAAGCATATGCTGATTTAAAAGAATCTCCTGAACAAATTCATCAGGATCCATTCCCGCCAGCCTGTACAGATCCACATGGGCGGTCTGGGGGCTGGTAGGGTATATGTTCACAAGATTGAAGCTGGGGCTGCTGATCTCGGCCTGGTCCCCGCCGGGAAGGACGCTGACGATGCCCCTGATCATCGTGGTTTTGCCTGCTCCCAGTTCACCGCGGAATAATACCGCAGGATAGACAGCCCGGCAACTGAAGAATCTGCCGAGCTTTCCACCCAGGGCAATTGTGGCATTCTGATCTGGAAGAAAAAGTGAGACCTTCTCTGGCACGCTGAATACCTTTTTAGGCTGACCAGGGATTTTCTGACAAAAAGCACAAAAGCAAGTGCATGTTTATTCTTTGAGCAGAGTCTTTAACACATCAGCCTTGCCCACCACACCCAGCAGCTTTTTATCCTCCACCACGGGCAGGGTATGGAATTTTTTATCCACCATTATCTGCGCAAGTTCTTCTATCG
>SLAE01000112.1 GCA_007127015.1 Desulfonatronospira sp.
AGCATCATAGTCAGCAGTATTACAAAAACTGCAGCAGTCCTGGACAATTTATCATCTCCATTTAGTTTTACCGGTTCCAGTGCTTCTGTCAAAGAAGAAAGGCAGGCTTTCAGGCAGGCATGATCAATGAAGCTCCTGGAGCCTGAACGTTCAAAGGGCATGGTTGCTGTTTAAAAACAAGCCTTTCAAAGGCAGCATATTTAGTATGATTTTTCCTCTGCTGCAAGTGATGAATCCATCCAAAGGCAAAATTCATAATGCAAATCATTGGGGAGCATCAAATTGACCGGATGTCTTTCTCCAGCTGCGGATTTACATATTCTTAAAACTTTTCTAAGATGATCCGGCCATGGATTTTCCGGAGATGGAATGGATATAAGCCTTGATCGCAAAGAATTAAGTACTGCCCTGATTTTCGGGATCATTTTCTTTTTGCTGGGCATCGGGGTCTTTTTTCTGACCTGGCAGAATCTGCGCCAGCAGCAGGAACAGGTGCGCAAGCACCTGGAACTAAGCGCCGTATCCATAGGCCGCAGTGTTGAGGCCAGTCTGTACCGGGGAACCATGCGCGGCATGGGCTCAAGGCGGCCTGCTGATGAACAGGAATTCGTTCCCGCGGCTGAGGACCTGCTTCAAGAGCTTATGCATGAAGGTGAGGTTGTCTTTCTTGGTCTTTACGGACCTGATGACCGGCTAATTTATTCCTCAAGGGACATCGGTTCTCTGGAGTTTGAACCCGATCAATACATGCTTGAACAGGCCCGCGGAGAAAAATGGAGTGGTGAACTTACTGTTGAAGACAGAAATATTTTCGTCAAAGGCTTTGCTTCGCAGCGCATGGGACACAGAAGCGGACGCGCGGGGCACATGGAGCAGGCAGGAGAAAGACCTGGGACTATCTTCATCGCTCTGGACATGTCCGGACATCTTGACGCCTACAAAGGCTTCAAAAGGACCCTGACAGTTCAGACAGCCTTCACTCTTTCGGCCGTTTTCATCATCGGGGCCCTGGTTACGGGTTATCTGCGCAAAAAAGAGCAGGGCAGGCGATTTGTACATCTGAACACATTTCACACCAGGCTCCTGGACAACATGCCGGACGGACTTTTGAGCCTGAACAGGGATTTTGAGATCACCTCCGCCAATCCCGCGGCCGGAAAGCTTCTGGGTCAAGAAAACAATGTTCTGGGAAAAAATTTTTCCAGTTTTCTGCCCGGACAGCTTAAGGATGTCGGAAAGACCAGATGGGATCAGGTGCAGATCGGAAACAGAGCTCTGGAAATATTACTGCTGCCCATCAGAGAAGAAAGCGAATACCTGGTTCTGCTCAGGGACCGGACCAGGATGAAAAAGCTCGAAAACGACCTGGAACATTCCAGGCGCCTGGCTGCAGTAGGCAGGTTTGCAGCCGGTATGGCCCATGAGATCCGCAATCCCCTGAGTTCTCTTAAAGGTTTTGCGCAGTATTTTCAGCAGAAACTGGCAGGTGAGGAACCTGCCGCAAGCTACGCCGGGACCATGGTCTCCGAAGCGGACAGGCTCAACCGGGTGATCAACGACATGCTCTACCTGGCCAGGCCCAGAGAGCTGAATCTTTCCTCTGTGAATCTGGAGGATCTGTTCAGCCAGGTCCGGCAGCTGCTGCATATGGATCTGCAAACCGGAAAAGTCCGGGTCGTACAGGACGCCGGGGATATTCACCTGCAGGCTGATGCTGATCTGCTGAAGCAGGCATTGATCAATCTGGTGCTCAACAGTCTGCAGGCAGTAGAGGAGGGAAAAGGACAGATAACCCTGAAAGCCTCAAAGCTGGATAAAATGGCGCGTATAGATGTCGCGGACAACGGCTGCGGCATGGAGGAAAAAACGCTCAGGCAGGCCAGTGAGCCGTTCTTTTCCACCCGGGACAGCGGAAGCGGGCTTGGTCTGGCCATTGTCCAGCGCATTGTCCGCGATCACAGCGGAAGTATGGACATAAGTTCAGAGCCCGGTAAAGGTACCCGGGTCAGTCTTTATCTGCCTCAGGAGGAAGGCGGGGGACATCTTTTAGAGATGAAGGCCTGAAAAAAAGATCAAATTCATCGGCTTCAAGGGCTGCATACCGCCTGACCTTTTCCAGCCATGCGTTGTAGGCGGACAAAAATTCATCACCCTGCCGGGTCAGTTCGTATCGCCGGGGGCGTGAACCGGTCAGGATCACCAGTTCATAACCAAGTATATCCTGAGTTTTTTTCAGTTTTCCCCAGGCAGCCCGGTAGGACATGCCCAGGCTTTTGGCCGCCTGCCTCAGGGAGCCGTTTTCTTTTATCCTGTGCAGGAGCAAAGCCCGGCCCTGGCAGAAAACCGCGTCCCTGTCAATTTCCAGCCAGAGGTTTAGGCCTGGTCCGTATTTAGAGTATGTCTTCCGCTCTTTTTCCTTTCTATCTTTGTCTGTAAGTGAAAGCCTGCTCTGATTCATATTCTATTGCCAAACGGGTATAATTTGGTTATTTTGTTCTGATGTCTTTGCTTAGGGACTTTATCAATGAGCATGACCGTTTTGCCGCAGCCTCAGGCATCGAGCTGGTCGAAGCCG
>SLAE01000056.1 GCA_007127015.1 Desulfonatronospira sp.
CCGGACCAAACCCCTGAACCTGTTTAAGGATATACAAAAAGCTGACTTTACGGATTCAGGTTTATATAAAGCATCAGGGGGTTGACTGTTTATGTGCCGTTTTAAGAGGTTGAGCGGCCGAATCTAACGTTAAACGGAATATATTCTTGTCCATTAACTGGTATTTATGTATATAAAAACTTATATCCCTTTTTTGACCACTTATCTAAAATTGAGTGCGTTTACAAAAAAGCATCATTAAATCATCAATAATAATAAAAAAGTTATTCTTGAGTTTTTAAACTCCTACTCTCTTTTGAGGAAAAAGAAATGTTTGGTCAGAAAAAAATAGGTATGCAGGCCCTGGATTCAGACATGGTAGTGGAGTTTCTGCGCAAGACCCTGCCCTTCAATGACCTGGATGATTACACCCTGCTTGAATTATCCCGTCACGCCAGAATAGATTTTTATCCTAATGGAGCCAGAATACTCACACAGGATGAATCCAACGTGGATTATATTTACCTGATCCAGAAAGGAGGGGTCAAACTATATCTGCAGGACAAGTCAGGAGAGATAAGCCTTAAGGATTTCAGGGGAGAAGGCTCCGTCTTCGGGGCTCTTGATATTATCCGGGGCACCAGAGCAAATATGACTGTGGAAGCTGTGGAAGACACCTTCTGTTTTTTATTTCCCAAAAAAGATTTTTTAAAACTGCTGCAGATCCATCCTGGTTTCTCCCAGTACTATCTTAAATCTTTTTCCAATAATTATATTCAAAAATCTTTTGATGAACTGCGTAAGGAAAAACTGTCTCCTAAAACAGAAGGCTCACTTTACCTGTTTACGGTGAAAGTCAATGATGTAATCCGGCGAAAGGCGGAAATAATTACTCCCGCTCAAAATGTTCAACAGGCCGCTCAAAGAATGTCTGAACAGGGCATCGGATCTTTGCTCATAAAGGATGAATACGGAAAAATCTCCGGAATAATCACCGACAAAGACATTAGATCAAAAGTGGTGGCCAGAGGCCTTCCCTACTCCACCCTGGTGGAAGAGGTCATGTCCAGCCCGGTGAAAAAGATTTCCGCGCAACGGCTCTGTTTTGACGCGCTTCTGGACATGATGAGCAACCGAATACACCACCTGGCGGTTCAAGACGGCGACAGGATTATAGGAGTGATTACCAGCCATGATATTCTTGTGTTACAGGGTGAATCACCGATTTATCTTTTCAAGGAAATCATGCGTCAGCATCGCATTGAAAGGTTATACGAGCTCTCCCTGAAAATTCCTCTGGTAGTCCGCCCTCTTATTGAGGAGGGAGCTAAAGCCAACAACATAACCAGGATGATCACCATTCTTAATGATCTGATTTTGAGCCGTCTTTTAACTATGCTCCAGGAACAGCTTGGTCCTCCTCCTGTGGATTACTGCTGGCTTCTGATGGGCAGCGAGGGTCGAAAAGAGCAGACTTTCCGCACTGATCAGGATAACGCCCTTGTTTATCGGGATCCTCTTGATGAACAGGAAAAAAAGGCTGCTGAATCTTATTTTCAAAAATTCGGCCAGGAAGCGATAAACCATCTGGTCAAATGCGGCTATCCTCTGTGCAATGGAGGCAACATGGCTTCCAACCCCAAATGGTGTCAGCCGGTCTCAGTATGGAAGAAATACTTTTCCAACTGGGTAAACAAGCCTGAACCGAACGAAGTATTGAACTCCACTATTTTCTTTGATTTCCGCCCCGCTTACGGAAACATCGCTCTGGGCCTGGAACTTAAAAATTATCTGAAAGATCTGGTTCAGGGAAAGGATATGTTTCTGCGCTATCTTGCTCAGGACTGTTTTCGGACCAAGCCCCCTCTTAGTTTTTTTAAAAATTTTATTGTGGACAGGAATGGTGTGCACAAAAACAGACTGGATCTTAAGGCCAGAGGTCTGGTCCCCTTCTGGGACTTTGCCCGGGTCATGGCTTTAAAGCATGGCATCATGGAAACAAACACCATGGAGCGGATGGAAATTCTGGACCGTGAAGGTCATATGCCCCACAGCCTGTTTGTCCGGGCAAGAGAAGCATATGAATTTCAGATGCAGCTGAGATTCGTCAACCAGCTTAAATTGATGGAAGCTGGAGAGACGCCTCATAATTATATTGATCCTGCAGAATTGACCGATCTGGAAAAGCAGACCTTGAAAGGAGCTTTTTCAGTCATTAACAATCTGCAGAATTTCCTCAAAGAAACATTCAAGCTGAACATGGCCTGACAAGGCGAGAGAGGCGCATCATGTCATTTATTAATATCTTGCCGTCATTAATGGTTTCCGGAAGTTCCTGGCCGTTCAAATTTTTTGAAAGCACCAGACCTGATCATCCCCTGCTGGCGCAGAGCAAGGAATATTTCGCCGGTCTGGATAAGGACAGCCCTCTTAAGGACTATGAATTTGTGGTCCTGGATACCGAACTGACAGGCCTGAACGTCAAAAAAGACGAAATTGTATCCATCGGCGCGGTGCGCATCAGGGAGATGCGCATAGATATGGAGGACAGTTTTTATTTTTGCGCCTGTCCAACCAGGGA
>SLAE01000002.1 GCA_007127015.1 Desulfonatronospira sp.
ATCATATGGTTAAAGAATTTTGATTAAGTCTGCCTAAGTCGCTCAAACAGTTTGCGGCCATTTTGCCAAACCCCTGTACCTATTTAAAGATATACGAAAAATAAACTTCACGGATTCAGGTTTTATACTTAAAATCAAGATAAATATTCAGGGAGGGAAACGGGAGGTTAGCGAAAACGGGACTATTAATCCCCAGATCTGAAACTGACAGGCGAAGAATATTAAGAAATAAAAGAATCTTGTGTGAAACTCAGATTTTGTCTTCCGTGACCATCTGTTCAAGAATGGATCTATAGCTGAGTCCTGCAGACCTGAATCCTTTGGTTCCGAACTTCATATTCGCCTCCAGCAGATAATATCTGCCTTCGCTCAGGCAGACATCCATGCCCACCAGGTCAAAGCCGCACTTTATTGCCCCCTTAAGGGCCAGATCCAGGGCTTCATCCGGGACTTTTTTCAGGCATACAGTACCTCCCTGGGAAATATTGGCCTTGAAACTGCCCTGAGCCGGAATCCTCCTGTAGGCGTGAATTATCTCCCTGCCGATTATAACCACCCGGAAATCATGGTCCACACGGAGAAACTCCTGGATATAGGCAGGCCTGTTCGTGGACAGGTAAGTGTTCAGTTCTTCCTGATTGCGGATCAGCCAGACTCCGAGCCCCATGGAGGAAACCCTGGCTTTTTTTGCGATAAAGGGAAAGGAAAAGTCCTGCAGGATGGATGCGTTCTGCCGGGGGCCGAAATAAAACCTTGTTCTGGGCGTGGGCAGGTCCAGATACTGGAAAAGAATTGTCTGCTTTATCTTGTCTCCTAAAAAGCGGTAAGTCTGCACGCTGGGAAAAACATCCTTGCCCATTATCTGAAACATATCCGCGAAAATTGATGTCGGAAAATAAATCTTTTGCGCCTCAAGGATCAAATCAAGTTTCCATTGCGGATAATCGGAAAGATTGGGGTGGACGCCCAGAGTCAATATCTCCGGACAGCGGACGAGCTGCGAGCCTATGGCTATCTTTCTGATCAAAGAATCTGCTTTCACGATTCAGTATTATCCGGTACTGAGGTTCTGTTCTGCATTTTTTCGATCATCTGAACATCAAAAGGCTTGCTGCTGCTGCCGAAGTAGATGGAGCGATGAGGAAAGGGAATTTCTATTCCTTCCCGGTCAAAGGCCTTTTTTATCCGGCGCAGGAATTGTCTGCCGACTTCCCATTGTCTTATCGGCTTGGTTTTGATCCGCCCGCGGATGATTACTCCTGAATCATCGAATCTGTCTACTCCGAATATTTCGATTTTTTCCTGCAGCAATGGACCAAAATACTGGTCGTCATGCATATCCTGGCCCACCTGTTCAATTATCTCCACCACCTTGTCCGTATCCTCTTTGTAAGCTACAGCCAGATCGAATACATAAGCCGACCAGTGACTGGTCATATTGGACAGGGTGTTGATGGTTCCATTAGGAAAAACATGCACCGTACCCTGCAGGTCCCTGAGAACAATGGTTCTGAAGTTCAATTCTTCAACAAGCCCTCCGGTACCGTTTATTATGGCCACATCTCCTATGCGAACCTGGTTCTCCATAATGATGAAGAAACCTGAAATCACATCGCGTATCAGGTTTTGAGCGCCGAAACCTACGGCCAGTCCAAGTACTCCTGCACCTGCCAGTATTGGAGCAATATCAAAATCCAGTTCTCTGAGTACGATGAGTAAGACGATCAGCCAGATAAAGATGAACAGTCCCTGGCGCAGCAGTTTGACCAGAGTCTCCGCTCTTTTTTCCGTCTCAGTGGGCGGCAGTCCTTCTTTTTTGCTTTTCAGTACAAGCCTGTTTTCCAGACGAATTAAAGCTAACCTGATAAAGCGGCCTAAAATCAAGGCCGCGATCAGGATAATTACTATCCTGGACAGGGACAGAAAGACAGCTTCAATGTTCAGCTCCTGAATAAGGCTGCTGATGTATTCCATAAATAACCTCAAATCTCATGGATTTTTAACGGTTATTTATTTCAATAGGATCTTTGAAAGACTATGCAAAATCCCACTTTGGTCCTTCAGGGGTATCCATGACTTCAATTCCTGAACCTGCCAGATCTTTGCGGATCTGGTCGGCCAGGGCAAATTCCTTGTCCTGTCTGGCTTTTTGCCTTTTCCACACCAGTTCGTCTATGGTCCGGGGATCAATTTTTTCCCTTTTGCAGCGCAAGATTTTCAAATCATCCAGAAAGGATTGGCCGGAATGATGAAAAAGTCCCAGGACCCGGCCCCAGTTATTCAGTAGGCCAAGCATGTCCAGCATGAGCAGTCTGCCAGGTTCACTTTTTCGGAAGGTTTTGTTTTCCAGCATACGGTTGGCCAGACGGACCAGACCGAACGCATAGCCCAAAGCCTCGGCTGTGTTCAGATCATCCTGCATGGCCTGCTCCCATTTTTCTGAGAGACCTTCAAACTCTTCTTTTGCTTCTACAAAATCCTGTCCCTTGCTCCATTTCTGTCTGGTCAGCTGATTTTCCAGGGCGGCTTTGGTCCAGTAGATCCTTTTCAGGGCTTTTTC
>SLAE01000019.1 GCA_007127015.1 Desulfonatronospira sp.
AAGGCTTCAGGCCTGTCCAGGCAAAAGGTTCTGACCAGATTTTCCCTGGGACTCAAGGACATGGCCGGAGTCTGCCCTCCCTGGTTCATAAGTGAACTGGTCTCGCAGATCAGAAAGAAATATCCTGCCCTTGTTGTGCATTACCACAGGCACTATACGGATGGTCTTTTCGTTCCGGCCGTGGCCATGGCGGCCAAAGCTGGAGCGCATATAGTGGATACTGCCATAGGCGCTTCGGTTCGCTGGTACGGACAGGGAGAAGTACTGTCTACAGCCGCCTACATCGAAGAACTGGGCATGAAGACCAATCTGAACAAGGACATGATCCGTAAATGCAATTTTGTCCTCAAACAGATCATGCCTTATTACGATCGCTACACCGCTCCCTACTTTCAGGGGATCGACTACGACGTGGTGGAGCACGGCATGCCAGGCGGAGCCACCTCCTCTTCCCAGGAAGGGGCCATGAAACAGGGCTATATCCATCTGCTGCCTTATATGCTCAGGTTCCTGGCAGGGATCCGCAAGATCGTACGCTACCACGACGTTACTCCGGGTTCGCAGATCACCTGGAATACGGCCTTTCTGGCCATTACCAACGTATATAAGGAAAAAGGGGACAAGGGAGTCCGTCATCTGCTCAGAGTTCTTGAAAAAGTCATCAGCACTCCGGAAAATGAACTGGATCAGCAGACCAGAAAGGACCGTCTGGAACTTTATAAGCATTCCAACGACGCGTTCCGCAATCTGCTTCTGGGCAGGTTCGGACGCCTTCCCTTAGGTTTTCCGCCTGAGTGGGTTTATGAAAGCGCCTTCGGAGAGAACTACCTCGAAGCGATAAAATCCAGAACAGACGAATCTCCTCTGGCTACTCTGAAGGATATGGACATTGAAAAGGAAAAAAGCGATTTGATCGCGAATATCAACCGTGAGCCCAAAAGGGAAGAACTGGTCAATTATCTGAACCATCCAGGAGACGCTCTGAAAACCATAAATTTCAAATCCGAATTTGGAGATCCCAACCAATTGCCGCTGGATGTGTGGTTTGAGGGCCTGCCCCCCGGAGAAGAAATCATGTTTGAGGACGGGCATGGCAAGCCGCATAACCTGGCGGTCCTGGACATTTCAGTTCCGGATATAAACGGCATGAGCGTTGTGCGCTACTCCCTGGATTCCGAATTTTTCAGCTATCAGGTCAAGGTCAGAGAGGGAGTCGGAGCTATAAGGGATGCCCTGGAAATGGCCGATCCTGCTGATCCTTATCAGGTAGGCTCGCCAAATACCGGCGATCTGTGGGTGATGCACGTTAAACCCGGAGAGAAGGTTAAAAAAGGCGAAGAGCTGTTCAACATCTCCATAATGAAGCAGGAAAAGGCAGTGCTTTCCCCTGTGGATGGTGTGGTCAAGCGGGTGGTCAAGTTCGCGGATTTTCAGGGAGACCGGAAGATGGTTCCGGTCAAGGAAGGTGAACTTTTGATTGAACTGGGTCCTGTACCCTTCACCTGCTCGAAATGCGGGAGCCACATACTTCTGGAAGACAGTAATTTCTGCCCTGAATGCGGTCAAAAACTGTAAATCTGGCTTCTGGTTCACGTCCATGGATGAGGTATTTTTATATTGACTACCCGGGCGTGAACAAGATAGCTAAAAATGGGTTATTCAAATTTGATCTGGTGCAATCAGAACTCGATCCAGCGGCAACGGGCATGTAATTTTTACCAATGAGCATGCCTGACTCCAGAGATTTCTTAAAAAGCCCAAAACGGCAGGCTCAGGATTTGCAGTCATACAGCCAAAATCGCATTTCATTTTGCTGTACATATTTTTTGCGACCATTATAGTTCTTTTATAGCTCCCAAGGTTTAGACTTGTTGCACATAAGTCAATGGTCAAAGTTTTTGAAAATCTATCCGGTTCTTATCCGCCCGGCACTCAAGAAAAAATTTATAAGGAGATGTAGGAATGGCAAAAACCAAAGAAGACAAATCACAGGGAAATACCCAGGTGGTTGAAAAAGAGGGCGCGGAACAAAAAAAGAAAAACAAGCAGGAAGCCAATAAAACCAAGCTGGTTCTCAATGCCAGAGATATCATGGATATGGGGGTGGAAGCAGAGCTTCTGGTAGGTGGCAAAAACTTCAACACCGCCATAATCAACACCATTGAAAATATCAGAGCGCCTCAATTCAGGGCAATATCCGCCACCGCCTTCCATAAGCTTCTCGATGATACCAGGGTCAATGCCGGAGCCATCAGAAACACGGTGGACAAAGAATACGACTCTACAGATTGGAAGGATCAGGACATAAATGAAGATCCGGATTTTTTGAAAAAGCTGGTACGCAGAATCGCCGTGAAAGTAAAGAGAACGCCTCAGAAAGAAGGTACCTACATCAAGCTGAGGACCTTTATTAATAATGTTGTCGAGGGTTTTGCTGTTTCGCCCGAAGGAATCGATCAGCTGCGCAAAAGATCGGTTCTGGTCCAGGTAGCCATCTTAAGCGTGGATCTGCCCAAGGATGTTGAAAGCGCGGTGCGTCAGGCATACCG
>SLAE01000067.1 GCA_007127015.1 Desulfonatronospira sp.
CGGAACTGTGTGGACCTGGACGTGGACATGCTCAGCCTGCATCTTGTCGGGGGACGGAAAATGGCCGAAGCAGCCCTTAAGGCAAAAACCGACATAGGACCTTCAGGTCCCCTGCTGATCGGTGTTACGCTTCTTACCAGCCTGGAGAGAAACGACCTGCCCTGGAATGAAGAAAGAGATCTTTCAGAAGTGGTCCTGGATCTGGGCAGAAGGGCAGCGTCCTGGGGTCTGAACGGAGTGGTCTGTTCCGGAATGGAAGCCGGTCTGCTCAGCAGGAGTCTTGCTGAGGACATCTGTCTTGTAGTTCCAGGCATACGCTCGCCGGGTTCCAAGGATGATCAGAAAAGAACGGTTACAGCAGTACAAGCCCGCGACGCCGGGGCCACCCATCTTGTTGTCGGCCGCCCGGTGACCTGCTCTGCAGATCCGAAAAATGCCCTGGCACGGATCAAAGATGAGCTCTCAGCCTCCTGAAGCCTGAACCTGAATATTATGAGCAAACAATTCTTGACAGGAAATCGGCTCCGGAGCTGCTGGATATGAAGCAGAATACCTCTGTAAACTGGAAGGTCTTAAAGCCTGATGTTTCCCGCGCCTTTCTAAGCGACCTGGCTGAAAAGCTGGAAGTCTCCCCTTTGATCTGCTCTCTTTTATATCAGAGAGGCATAACCACCTTTGAGGATATGTCATTATTCCTTAATCCCGGCCTGCGTTACCTCCCGCTTCTGGAATCCTGGCCGGAACTTCTGGACGGAGCTTCGCTCATTGCCTCGGAAGCGGCTGCCGGAAAGAAGATCGTTGTATGGGGTGATTACGATGCCGACGGAGTAACTTCTGCAGCTTTGCTCCAGGATTTTTTTGCCCGCAAGGGAATCGCTACCCGCAGCTATCTTCCTCACCGGATCAGGGAAGGCTACGGATTGAATCCGGACGGGATCGAGACGCTCGCCAGGGAAGGAGTAAGAACGCTCATTACAGTGGACTGCGGCATTTCCGATCATCAGGAAATTTTGAGGGCTAAGGAACTGGGCATGTCCGTCGTGGTCACTGACCATCATCTCCCAGGACGGGACATGCCTCCAGCAGACGTGATCATCAATCCCAAATGCGGGCATACGCCCTGCCCCGCCCTGTCCGGAGTCGGTACAGCCTTTTATCTGGCAGCGGCTCTGAACAGCTTGCTTCCCGGCCCGTCTGTCGACGTCCGCGAATTTCTGGATCTGGTGGCCCTGGGCACAATAGCCGACCTGGTCCCTCTGGACGGCCCCAACAGAATCCTGGTCAAAAACGGGCTTTTGCTCTTAAGTGAAGGCAGGAGACCGGGCATTTACGCGCTTAAGGAAAAAGCAGGATTTGGAGGAGCGGATCATATCGGTTCCGAAGAAGTGGGTTATGGACTGGGACCCAGAATCAACGCCGCGGGAAGGCTGGACAGCCCGGAAACGGCCCTGGAGCTTCTTCTTTGTCAGGACCGGAGCAAAGCCGCAGGCCTTGCGGACAAGCTCAACCGGCTGAATGAAAAAAGAAGAAAGACTGAAAATGAAATACTGATCCAGGCCAGAGAACAGGCCGCACAGTTTATCAATGATCCTGGGCTGGTGCTTTTTGATCCTGAGTGGCATTCTGGCGTACTGGGCATTGTCGCCTCACGCATGGTCGATGAGTTCAGCAGGCCCTGCTTTGTTTTGACCAGGGAAAACGGCGTGATCAGGGGATCCGGCCGAAGCGCGGGAAATTTTGATCTTTATCTGGGGCTGAGCAGTATGAGCAATCTGCTCCTGGGTTTCGGAGGTCACAGCCAGGCGGCGGGAGTCAGCATGCACCCGGATGGTATTGACGGCTTCAGAAACGGTTTCTCCAGGGCCATTCTGGATCAGCTTGGTCCTGATACTTCTGCGGAAGAATTAATCCTGGACGCCTGTCCCGGCTTTGATCAGCTTACTCCTGATTTTCTGCAGGAACTGGAGCTTCTGCAGCCTTTCGGACCGCTGAACCCGAAGCCGGTGTTTCTTTCTCCCCCGCTCAAAGTCCTGGATCAGACTCTGTTTGGAAAGGCCAGGCACGTGGGTTTTATGCTCAGCGATCCGGTCTCAGGCCTGAGGCTGAGGGGCCAGTTCTGGCGCCAGGGTGAGACTTGGGGACGAACCGGCCTGAAGGGCAGAACCATCATTCTTGCCTATACTCCCGGCATCAATACATATAGAAATTTGACCAGCATCCGCCTGAACATCCGGGAAATCCTGAGAATAGATTAAAAAGATCTTATTCCCGCGCACTGAAGCAGCAGAAAAGTAAGTGCGGGATTGTACGGATTTCAAATTAATAAAAATTTGAATGATGAGATTGGAATTACTTGAATAAGAATAAGAGCCTGAATCCGTACAACAGGTTCAGGAATTTGTCAAAATGACCGCAAAAACTCACTCCAAGGCAGGCTAAATCAAAATTTTGGCCTTGCCTGATTTAACATACTGCAGGGTAGCCAGGATTTGATGTAATTAAATCATTTGGTTAAAGAA
>SLAE01000199.1 GCA_007127015.1 Desulfonatronospira sp.
CAAGGGATTTTAAGTCCCTGGCGTCTACCAGATTCCGCCACCCGGGCAAAGAAAGTGACAGCTCATTGATCACCTGCGCAAAATAAATTATCCTGCTGCAATGCATGCGTCAAGGAATCATTTATCTTCCGGAATATATAATGATGATATTTACGCGGAAAGCGATACAAAAACCCTGATCATCGGTTTGGACGGACTTTCCCGGAGTCTGGCCCTTGAACTGTCCAGCCGGGGCATCTGGCCCAACATGTCCGAGCTGGTTAATTCAGCTCATTGTACTTCCCTTTTATCTGAACTTCCTGAAGTTTCGCCTGTCAACTGGACATCACTCTTCACGGCCAGTGGGCCTGAAAGCCACGGTGTCTACGGATTCACGCGCATAGATCCGGCTTCTTACAGGCTGGAATTAACCGATCTGACCTGCGTCAGGGAAGAAACGATCTGGGACCGGATGGGAGCGTCCGGCAGAACCTGCAAGATCATAAATCTGCCCGGCACATATCCGGCGCCCAGATTAAAAGGGATGCTTGTCTCCGGTTTTGTGGCTCCATCTCTTGAAAAAGCCGTATACCCGGGTGCTTTATACCCGATCCTGCGGGGCATGAATTACAAGCTGGAGGCAAATACTCACCTTGGTCTTTCCAGGCCGGATCATCTGCTTGAAGAGCTTGAGGCCACCATTGATTCCAGGCTCAAGGCCCTGAATCTTTTCTGGCCGGATCTGTCCTGGGATCTGTTCATCATCGTCTTTACCGAAATAGATCGCATAGGCCATTTTCTGTTTGACGCGCTCATGGATGATGCTCATGCCCTGCATGCCCGGTGCATGGAAGTACTCAGTAAACTGGACAGGGCCGCGGGAGAAATTCTGAACCGTTTTGCTGAGCTGTCTCAGCCCAAGAGACTTCTTTTGGTTGCGGATCATGGATTCACCTCCCTGAAAACAGAAGTGGACATAAACGCTGCTCTGATGGCAGGCGGATTTCTGCAGCTGAACAGACCGCCTCAACATGAAATTGACGCGACCTGTGTTCACAAGTCCAGCCTGGCTTTTGCCCTGGATCCGGGTCGGATATATATCCACGATCAGAATAAATTTGCACGGGGCAGGGTGCATCATCTGGAACTGGCCGGGACAATCAGGGAGATAAGACAATTCCTGCTGGAGCTGCGCTGCAGTGGCGAAAAGGTAATAAACAGGATTTATACCAAAGATGAAATTTATCCTGAAGGCACGGCTCTTCCTCCTGATCTTCTCTGTATTCCAAACCCGGGATTTGATCTTAAGGCCAAATTTGACCGCAGGGATGTTTTCGGTCATTTTGGGCGTACCGGCATGCACAGCCCAGAAGATGTATTTTTTTATGATTCCCTGGGAACCAGACCTGAACGGGTCAGAGACGTGCTCGCCTGGATCTGGAATGATCAAGATTATAATTTGTAACCCCTATAGTTAATTGAGACGGTCATGCCTATGCGTGGCAAGCAGTAAAATGTCAGAAAGATTCAAATGATGATCGATTATAAAAAAAGTCTCAATCCGGCTCAGCTGGAAGCGGTGACCGCAACGCAGGGACCGGTGCTGGTGATTGCCGGAGCTGGAAGCGGCAAGACCAGAACCATAGTTTACCGCCTGGCTTATCTGGTGGAGCAGGGAGTGCCTCCGGAAAATATCCTTCTGCTTACCTTCACCCGCAAGGCCGCCAGCCAGATGCTCACCCGTTCCGGAGAGCTTTTGAACCGGGAAATGGGGATGGTCAGCGGGGGGACCTTTCACGGTTTCAGCTACGTGCTGCTCAAAAAGTTTTCTTCCGCGCTGGGCTTTGTCCAGGGCTTCTCGGTCATGGACGCGGCTGACGCCGAAGAGGTGCTTAGAACCGTGCGCTCTGAGCTCAAGATCGCTCAGAAGGATAAATCCTTTCCCCGCAACCGGACCATTCTGTCTTATCTGAGCAAGGCCAGAAACAAGGAACTCAGCCTGCAGCAGATCATTGAACAGGAGGCTTTGCACCTGACTGAATACCTGGAAGATATTCTTCGCCTGGAACAGGGCTATTTTCTGGAAAAACAGAAGCTGAGTCTGCTGGACTTTGACGATCTTCTTTTTTTCATGGAAAGGCTGCTCATCGAACATCCCGAAATTCTGGAATACGTTCGCAGCGTATACAGTTACGTCATGGTTGACGAGTACCAGGACACCAATCTGGTCCAGGCCAGGCTGTCCCGCCTGATAGCCTCGGAGCAGGGAAACATAATGGTTGTCGGGGACGATGCCCAGTCCATCTATGGTTTCCGGGGTGCTGAAGTGGGCAACATCCTGGAATTTCCAAGCGCATTTCCCGGAGCAAGAATCATCAGGCTGGAACAGAATTACCGCTCCACCCAGCCAGTCCTGGACCTGACCAACTGCATCCTGTCCAATATGGGCCAGAAGTTTGAAAAGGATCTTTTTTCCACCCGCAGGGAAGGCTTGAAACCTGAGCTGGTCAAGCCTGCAAGCGATATGAGCCA
>SLAE01000170.1 GCA_007127015.1 Desulfonatronospira sp.
AGTTTGGCCTGCATGAATAAAGGCATTTCCGATATTTCATCCAGAAACAGGGTTCCGCCGTCCGCCTGGGCAAAAAGGCCCTGTCTGGATTTGCTTGCGCCGGTGAAAGCTCCTTCCTTGTGACCAAATAATTCGCTTTCCACCAGATGTTCAGGTATGCCTGCACAATTTACAGCAATGAAAGGACAATTGTTCTGTTTGCCTTCCCGGTGAACCGCCCTGGCTACCAGTTCCTTACCTGTGCCTGATTCTCCCTGAATGAGCACCGGACCTTCAGCCCGGGACACTCTTTTTATTTGATCGAATAAAAAGCGCATGCTGGAACTGTTGCCGTACATCTCGTGAAAACAATCCGACTTAAATAGATTTTTTATTTCATTTACCTGAAGACGCAGAGACCGGTTGCGAAGGGTTTTGTTCACAGTAAGGATGAAGTGATCCAGATCCATGGGCTTGGTCAGAAAGTCTTCAGCACCGGCTTTGAGGGCTTCCACAGCCCTGGAGATTGTTCCGAACGCAGTGACCATCAAGAAGTCAGGCGGAGCATGGGTATAGTTTTCCTGAACTGTTTGAAGAAATTCCAATCCATCCATTCCCGGCAGACGCAGATCAGTTACCACAATATCCGGAATCCAGGAGTCCATGATGCCCAGACCTTCTTCAGCACTGCCTGCCCATAAGGTATCAAGTCCTTGATCCTTAAGCTCTTCAATCAGGAGTTGACCCAAGCCTTTATCGTCTTCAACCACTAGAATTTTGTTATTGTTTATATCGGGATCCATTTTTTAGACCTCTGGCCTTTTTTTCGACTTATTCAGCTTTCAATTTTTCGGCATTCGGCAGCAGAATTCTAAAGCATGCTCCGCCTAACATGCTTTTTCTGAGCTCAATGCTTCCATTGTGATCTTCAACAATGCCGTGAACCACGGCAAGACCAAGCCCAGTACCCATGCCTACCTTCTTTGTGGTAAAAAATGGTTCAAAGAGTTTGGATTTCATCTCATCAGCGATACCTGGACCATCGTCTTCCACCTGAAACCAGATCCAGTCTTCTTGGCTGCCCCAGTCAAGGAGCACACGGCCCCCGGGGGATGATTGTACTGCATTTTTAAGCAGATTTATCAAGGCCTGCTCTATTCTGATAGGATCGACCTGAATGAATAACTTATGACCGGTTCCGGCAAGGTTTAATTCACATCCGTTTTTTTGAGCTTCTTCAGCAGTTGCGGCTATCGCCGAGTTTGCCAGTTGCTGCAGGGATACTTCTCTTTTCTGAAGCCGGCTGCTTCTGCTGAAATCCAGAAGCTGGCGGATTATATGTTCCATACGTGTCACTTCCTGTCTAATCTCCAGCAGGGTTCTTGCGGCGTCTTCAGGAAGCTGTTTGTTTCTCAGGGTTCTTTGAGCCTTGCCGCTGATAATGCTTAAAGGGGTCCCCAGTTCATGAGCGACTCCTGCTGCCAGCTGGCCTATGGCCGCAAGTTTTTCTGCCTGTCTGAGTCTGGTCTGTAAATTCTCCTGGACTTTTCTGCGTCTTCTGATCTCTGATTCTGCAGATTCAATACTGTCAAGCATATGGTTGAAACGCCTGCCGATAGCTGAGATTTCTTTTGGACCGATGGCCAGAAAACGATGTCTTCTTTCACCGCGGGCTACTCTGGAAATGCTGCTGCTCAGTCTTGTAAAATGCTTGCCCAGTGCCCCATGGTGACCGTAAAGAACCAGACCGGTCATAACAAAAAGACCAAGAGACAGTCCGAGAACACCCTTGGTTCTTATGGCACGTATGTCTTCCTGAAAATCGCTTTCAGGTCTTGTAAGCTGTAGAAGGCCGCTGATTCTGCCGCCTGAATCGGTCAAGGGCACAAAGTACGAGTATACATCCCTGCCTGCCACGTGACCGTATTCTCCACGTTTCTCACCCTCGGCCGCAAGCTCTGTCAGCTTTTCCTTTTCAGGCTCCGGGTCTGTTCTTCCTGCGGATGCAATTTCATTGCCGTCAAGGTCGTAAACGTTGGCGCTGTATACACGGCCGATGGCAAAAGCCGATTCCAGAGCCTGAAGCATGCTTCCTTCACGATCCCGCTCCAGCGCATGGCTCAAGGGCAGTTGAATGGAGCGGGCCACCAGTTCCAGATCATTCTGCATCTGGCTCTCCACTTGTCTTTCCAGGGCATTCAAGATCAGATAACCTGTTAAAGTTAAGGTCAGGGCCAATGGAGTTATTACGTAAATGACCAGGGTTAATCGCAGGCTGAAAAGTCTGGAGAACGAAAAAATTTTTATCTTCATATTTCTACCTTAAAAGTTTTTGAATAATCTTGCACATGTGTCAAATTTACACATTTATACATAAATAATTTTCAGCTGCACTTTTAGTGACTCCAAATATTTTATCATTTAAATTCCTAACAACCATGATCAGAGTTGACAAGTCAGGTTTTTGGTGAAATCTATTTTATCTGGGGCAAGCTTGGTTGAGTACCTGATGGAAGACCGAGATGCCAG
>SLAE01000025.1 GCA_007127015.1 Desulfonatronospira sp.
AACTTGTAAGCACCGTGGCTGGTGCCTATAGCCACTGCCAGTGAATCGCATCCGCTTCTTTCCACGAATTCCACGGCCTCGTCCGGGTCGGTCAACACGTTTTCCTCGGAGCTGACATCATCCTCCACACCGGCCAGGCGTCCAAGTTCAGCTTCCACCCAGACACCCTGTTCATGGGCGCAGTCAACCACCTGCCTGGTCAGGGCTATGTTTTCCTCAAAAGAAAGGTGAGAGCCGTCGATCATTACCGAGGTGAAGCCGGCCTTAATCACTTCCTCGCATATTTCAAAATTCTGTCCGTGATCGAGATGCAGAACTACGGGAAGATCGGTATCTTCCAAAGCTGCCTCCATTAGCTTCTTGATATAATTTTGTCCCGCGTATTTGCGGGCGCCAGCGGATACCTGCAGGATGAGCGGTGAGCGTTCAGCTTCGCCCGCGGAAATAATTCCTTGAATAATCTCCATGTTGTTCACATTGAAAGCACCGACAGCATAACCGCCCTGATACGCGTCCTCAAAAAGTTTTCCAGGTGAGACCAGCGGCATGAATCCTCCTTATTAATGATGCAGTACTATTATTTAAACTCAAGAAGTTTTCCGCGTTACAATCAAGCTATTTACGATTTTTATTCTTGCAAGCCATTCAGCTGACAAAAAGAGTTTGTCTTTGCATAAGGCCGCTTTATCATGACTGAGCAGAGCGGGCAGGAAAATCCGATTCTGAATTGAAAATCAGCAGCACGACATCAGGCAAGTTGGTTTTCCTGACGCAAACCTGCTGTCAGAAGTCACTTGCATGAAGCGCTTCCCGCAGTTTGCTCATGACACTCTGGTTTGTAAGTTCGAACTGAAGAGGGGTCAAGGTGATATGGTTTTTGCTGAGTAAAGCCCGGTCCGCTTCCGGATCAACCAGATGCATGGGAATTTCTCCCCCAAGCCAGTAATAGGGGTTTCCTCTGGGATCTTCGCGGTGCATGTAATGATCTTTGTAAATTACCGTGGTCTGAGGGCACAGACGCACATCTTTGGCTTCATGAAGAGGACAGGAGGGAAAATTTAGATTGAGTACGTTTTGAAGGGGCAGAAGTGACCAGTCAAAACGTTGAATAAACCTTCGGACCCATTGCGCGTGTCCGCTGAGATCCGGAGGCCTGAAATGATCAATGGATACGGCCAGAGAGGGTACTCCGGCAAGAGCGCCCTCAGTGGCAGCGGATACGGTTCCGGAATAGAGAACATCAATGCCGACATTGGCTCCGCTGTTTATGCCGGATACTATCAGATCGGGTTTTTGAGGCAGATGAAAATGCATTGCCCATTTGACGCAGTCCACAGGAGTACCTGAGAGAGCCAGTCCTTTAAAACCGTCCTCCTGGATGCTTTTTACCCGTACAGGAGAAAAAATGGTTACTGAATGGCCCACGGCACTTTGTTCAGTAAGCGGGGCTACGACATGCACTTTAAAGCCCGCCTGGGAAAACGCCTGAAACAGAGATTTCAGTCCAGGGGCATGGATGCCGTCGTCATTGGTCAGCAGAATTTCCAATTTTATCCTTGTTAACTAAAGAATATCCTAGTAAACGGGCATTGAAGATGCCAGGGACATTACACCCGGACATGATCAGAGCATAAGTTATAGGAAGCATTCCCGGCGGTTCATGTTCAACCTGCACTCAGCCTGCTGCGAATTACATGCGAAAACGCCCTTTCCGGGAATAATCGACCCTTACCTTAAGGTTGTGGATTTGACAACACCATGCATTCCAAAAAATATTTTGTTCAGGACATAAAAGCCGGCAGTCAGATATCCGACGTATTCATGGTTGTTCAGTGCAGACAGGCTCAGGCCAAGAACGGTCCTTACTGGCAACTGACGCTGCAGGACAGATCCGGAGAAATTCAGGCCAGGATCTGGAGCCCCCTGAGTTCCAGGTTTACGGAAATAAGTCCGGAGCAGGCGGTATTGATCCGGGCAGGAGCCCAGCTCTTCGGAGAACAGCTTCAGCTGAACATCGAGGCCCTGGAATTTGTAGAGCAGGAAAACATTGATCTTAGCCTTTTCCTGCCGGTTTCCTGCGTCCCTCCTGAAGAGCTGCATCTTAACCTGCTTGAATTTCTGCAGCAGAATATCGATTATCCGCCCTGGAAAAAGCTGGCCAGGAAAATCCTGTCCCAGAAAGACATCAAAAACGCTCTTTTGATCGCTCCCGCGGCCAAAAGCATCCACCATGCCTATATGGGCGGTCTTCTGGAACATACATTGAATGTCTGCAGGATCTGTAATGAAATATGCGGCATCTATCCGGATCTTGACCGGGATATTCTGCTGACCGCGGCAGCGCTGCACGATCTGGGCAAGATCCGGGAGATTTCCCATGGCCTAAGCCGGGAGTATTCTGATGAAGGAAAACTGCTGGGACATATCTTTCTCGGCCTGGAAATAATCGAACCATTTCTGAGCAGAGCTTCCGGTCTTGATTCCGGTCTCGTGCTTCATCTTAAGC
>SLAE01000077.1 GCA_007127015.1 Desulfonatronospira sp.
GCAGAACGTATGCTTCGCCGCTTTTGTGTGCAGACCGGAAAGAAGATTCAGGGTTTCTCAGAATCATCACTACGCATTCTGGAGGGCTATCACTTCCCAGGCAATGTACGTGAACTGCAAAACACTGTGGAAAGAGCAGTAACTTTTTGCGACGGCAAGGAAATACTGCCCAGGCATCTTCCTGCCAGGATCAGGGAGAATCAGTCCCAAAACCAGGAACGCTGCCTTTCAGGTACATCTCTTAACATCCTTTACGACCAGAGCCTGCCTCCACTGGTGGAAATCGAGCAAAGATATATCAGACACGTTCTGGACAGGGTGGGCGGCAACAAACGAAGAGCAGCCTCCATACTGGGCATTGGCCGCCGTACTCTTTACCGCAGACTTGGGGAGGAAAGCAGCGACTGATCAGCTTTAAAAAAACCATGTGTCATAAATGCACAACTTTCATTCTGAAACTATTTTCCTGCTCAATATTTACAAGCCTGCGGATCGCCCTTCTGATGAGTGATTATGGAGAAAATAAACTTTCTGGCATGGCTGTTGCTGAAAACTGAACAACTTTTCGTAACTCTATAAACAGGAGGTTTTAATGATTAAGAGAGTTTGTTCAAGTTTTGCAGTTTTAACAGCAGCCTTTATGCTCATCATGGGAATGGGCCTTAAAGCAGGAGCGCAGCAGGAATACCAGCAGGAATATCAGCCTGAAGGTCAACATCAGGAATATCAGCAGCAGATGATGCAGCAGCAGGCTCCTGAAATCGAACTCAGTGAGCAGGAACTGGATAAAGTTGCCGAAGCATACAAAGCGGTCACCGAGGTTCGGGAACAGTTCCAGAATGAGCTTGGCGAAGTTACTGACCCGGAAAGAGCCCAGGAACTCCAGGAGCAGGCCGGGCAGGAAATGGTCGAGGCTGTTGAGGCTCAGGGAGTGGATGTTCAGACCTATAACCAGGTCATGGAAGCCGCCCAGGTTGACGAGGAACTTAGAAACGAGCTTTTGGAAAGACTTGAGGGAATGTACTAGCAGATAAAAACAAGGAGCTTTTCCATGTGGTTTAAATATCTAATATTTTCAATGATTCTTACTCTGATGCTCGGTTTTTCACTGGGATGTGAACCTGAACAAGAGCCCTATGAAGATCCCGGAGCTCCTGACGGTTTTGAAGAGCCAGGACCACCTCCTGAGGATGGTTATGGCCCGCCTGAAGAATATTCACCTCCGGAAGATCCTTATGAACAGCGCGGAGAAGAACCAGGCTTTTAAAGATATTCGCACTTTCATTTGAAATCCTACTATCCTTAGAGATCCTTGAGGTTGATTATAAAGCCTCAGGGATCTCTTTATTTATGGGGCTTAATCAAAAGCGACACAACTGATTCTAACCCAGTAACGGAATAATGATTTGCGCAATCTGCAAGGCACAGCTTTACCGGTTCAGCAGTTTCAGCATCCGGAAATAAAGAATTTCCGGATGGAAACTAAATATGCTGTGATCAATCCTTTAGTACGAACCTTCCATTAGTACGGGCCTTCCATCAAACCCGCCCGAACTATGCTTGACAAGCACCTGAAAATAGTGATCGATATCTTCTTATACTGTTGATACATTTTCATAGACCTGACTCATTTAAACAATTATAAAAATTACCAGGAATGGTTTCTCAAGAATCGATCACATCCAAAGAACTGCAGCGTTCCAGCATGAGCAGCCCGGAGCAGGAAAGAATTTCCTCGCTTTTTTTTGACAAAAGCGACTACGAACTCCTGCACATGGTCAATGAAGTCTATTCCAGAAAGGCTTTTCCCGATCAGAAAAAACTGCTCGAACCACATCTTCACCCTCACGGAATCAAGGAAATGGCTGCTCCCAGAGCCCTGCGCGTCGCCTATTCGGTAATTCAGCTTCTGGGCTCCCTTGAAGGTGGAGAACGCCAGGACAGGATCAGTGCCTTACGTTCCCTGCGAAATGAAGTTTTATACACCGCATATGGTTCCTTAAGAATCAATACCGCCCGGGTGCTGGTGGAAATAATGAAAAATCTGGTCCGAAGCCATGGCGATTTCAGGCGTCAGCTTGAACTTGCCAGGGATTTTTCCATGATTTCTCTAGGCAAACCCCGTCAGGTCCGTGCCGAACTTAAAAAATATCACCTTCTGGAAATGCCCGAAGAATGGAACCAGGTTACCTTTGACGAACACGTTCACGATGTGAACACCACCGGACGCAAGTCGCCCACGCACCTGATCATGGATGCCTGGATCAAAGGTATTCGAAGTCTTACCGTCATCTATTATAACCACGTAACCAGGGAGGCTGCAGAAGAACTTCTTGAAGCCGCACAGATAATGGACATGGATGTTCAACTGGGAATTGAGTATTCTTTAAAATTCAGAGACAAGACCACCCGCATGATATGGGTTCCCAAGGGATTCAGCGAAACAGCCGATTTTATCGACTTCCTGAACACTCCGCGGGTTAAGGAATTTATGGAAAAAGGACGTGAAATTTCCAGGCTGAACAAAGACTATGTGCTCGACCTTCTGCACTCCTTCAGCCGTCGCCATCTGCCCGAAATAAACCGCAGGCTGGGCATAGACATACCCAGGCTGCAGGAAAAGGATTTTCTAAACGCTGTTGGCCTGGGAGAAGTATCTGTACATCATCTGGGCAAATACATTCATGACCGGATATCCGAGGCTCTGAACCATAAACCCGTCTCCACTAAGGCCGAACAATTAACACCGGCTCAGGAAGCTGCAGACCTGGACACTCGTATACCGGATATTTACGACATCATAGAAAACTATCTGAGACCCGCTCAAAATCCTGACGTAACAAGCATCTATGAAATTTCCGAGCTTCCTGAAATTTTGACCCTCACCCTTGCTGAGCTGGCTGAACGGCTTAAAAGCCTGCACTCAAATTCGAATGTTATTCTCAACCTGTGTGATCTAAAAGCTGAAGATGTAGTTGAGATTCTGTTTGATTGTCAGGGCATGATCACCCACCTGGAAATTTTAAACCTGAAAAACCAGGTGCTCGGCCGTGAACACGACAAAGAAAGAATCATCAATCTGCAAAACGCCATAAATGCAGGCAACGTAATCAAACTGAAAAAACACCTGTCTGAACTGATAGGAGAAGTAGAGAACAATAACACTCTTGAGTCTTCGCGCAGGGATAAACTGGTTGAAATTCTCTGCGAGATATCCACACTGCAGTCCTTCTACAAAAACAGACCTTTGAGGGGATGCATCGGTTCTGACTCCACAGGGCGTTCAGGGCGTGTATACGGGATGGGCCTTGTTCTGACCGAATCGCTTCCGAAAAGCGCCCGAAAGCAGCTGCAGAGCTACAAGGATCGTGCTTATCACAGCCTTGATGTGGGGGTGGAATCGCTGATCAAGGACACTTACGTTCCAAAAATCCGATACAACTATCTGGCCGCGGGCATGGCCAGCGCTTTCAGAAAAATTCCGGGGCTGAGCCGCCTGGAATATCAACGTCTCAGGGAATGGTCTATCCAGGAGTATTTCATCCTTTCTCCGAAAAAGAGCAACATTTTCACACTGGGAGGAATTCAATCCACCCCTCTATCATCGGTAAGTCGAGCAGGCCCTGACAGAAACCGCGGATGGTCTCTTTCCCGGCTTAAATATCTGAATACCAGGATTAAGATCCTGGCCAAGATAGGCATAGGTTTCATTCCGGCCTTTCTGACCTTTTTACTAACCCATGAATGGTGGCTGCTCATCTACTTCGGAGCTGTGATCTGGTTTGGGATAACAGGAATCCGCAACGTGATCCAGTCCATAATGGGCTGCGGAGGCATCAACCGCCCTTCCCTGGCCAAATGGAGCACGTTTGTCAGCTGGGACAGGTTTGCCGATTCACTTATGTATACCGGCTTTTCAGTTCCACTCCTTGATTTTATTTTGAAGACCATGATCCTGGACAGGGGACTGGATATGACTGTGGCCACACATCCGCTCGTTGTGTACACCACGATTTCCCTGGTCAACGGTATGTACCTGTCCACCCACAACTATTTTCGCGGCCTGCCCAGGACCGCGATCATCGGCAATTTCTTCCGCAGCATTCTGGCTATTCCTCTGGCTTTACTGTTCAACATGATAGCAGCAGGCATACTGGGCCTGATGGGAGTGGTCGCGGTTGACCGCATTCTCCAGCAGTGGGCGGCCATAATTTCCAAGCTTGCTTCTGATACAGTTGCCGGCGTAATTGAAGGACTTGCGGACAGGGCCTTGTACATCCGGCGCAGAATAATGGACTACAGAAGCAAATTCCAGCAGCTGTTCAACACCTATGCCTATTTAGAGATGCTCTTTCCCATGGACGATGTACTCGATCTTCTGGAATCAACCCGGGAGCTCATGCTGACCATTGAATACGAAAAAAGAGACATGGTGAACATCATCATCGTCAATGCCCTGGATCTCATGTATTTCTGGATGTACCAGCCAAGAGCAAAGGGAGTTCTCAAGCAGCTTTTCAGACGTATGACCCGGGAAGAGCGCAAAGTTATCCTTTTGTCCCAGCATGTTCTTTTTCGAGAGCAAAGAATAAGCAGACTGCTGGTGGAAGGTATTATCGGCAAAAATTTTGCCCGGGCCCTTTCTTTTTATCTTGACCACTGGCAGCAGTATATGGAGGAAATTGAAGATGTGGCCAACAAATATCCTCCTGTTCAGGATGACGTAAAGAAACATTCCATGATAGAAGCCATGTACCAGCCTACTTCGGACAATTTGAACAGACCTCTGGATATTCGCTGATCAATGCGGCAACAACCTGTTTAATGCAAATAGAATTTCAGGAGGCCTTTCTATATATATCAGCATGAACAAGGTTGCCACATCAGTTCAGATACATTACTGTAAATAAAACAATGAAAATTTTTATTTTACATTTGCGCCATCAGTGGGAAATATCGTTAAGGGATGGTCTTTTGGATTAATTTTACTAAGCGAGGTTAGCGGTATATGATGAGAGCAATAAAGATTCTTGTTACACTGGCAGCTGTCCTGCTTGTTCTGCTGATCATTTTGATGGTCAGCATCCCTCATATTATAGATTTCAACGAACACAAGGATGAGCTTGAGGCGGCCATACACAGGACCACAGGTTATGAAGTAAGACTGATCGGTGATATTGAGCTGGCCTTTGTTCCGTGGCTGATCATCAATACAGGTGAGGCCGCTGTTGCTAACCCGCCAGGTTTTGAACCGGACAATCTGGCTTCGGTACGCGAACTGCAGGCAAGACTCAGAGTTTTTCCTTTGCTTATGGGAAGGATTGAAATGGAACGCATAATTTTACATGGCCTTGATTTAAAGCTGATTAAGGACCAGGACGGCAGACCAAATTGGGTTGTCGCTGAGCGGGAAATGTCGAAAAAGAACACTTCCGGTCTGGCTTGGGCTGATGAAGCCGATACTCAGCAAGAAACATCCCGCCGCATGCGGATCCCTGAAATGGACATCGCCGGTCTGGAAATGCTCGATGCCAATATTTCCTACCAAGACCTTGCTACGGGTCAGCATATAATGATTACCGATCTTAATCTGGATTCCGGAAGAATAACCCAGGAGGAACCTTTTGAAGTCACGGCCGACTGGAACATGACCAACTTCGAGCCCAGGCTTGACGGCCGATTCAGTCTGACAACCACAGCTCTGCTGACAGAAAATCAATCTCGCATCCTGTTGACGGACACGGTACTGGACATGGACCTGGAGGGCGATCCTCTTCCTGAACCCATACATGAGGGCAGACTTCAGGCAGACATCGACTATGCTTTTGAAGAGAATGTCCTTGAGATCTCAAACCTCTCACTGCAGGCTTTGGACGGCGAACTGCAAGGTCATGTACTTGCGGTAAATCTTGATGCGATTCCTGAAATCACTTTTGAGCTTGAGGGCGAAAACTGGGATCTGGACCGGTTGATCAATGCTGAGAACAACTATGAAAACAACCCGGAAATCAACCCGACAGACTCAGCAGAACAGGACGCACAAATTCAGGCAGATCAGGACAATGATATTGAAGAAATTGACCTTTCATTTCTGCATGAATACAGGCTTGACGGAACAATTTCAATGAGCCAGACCACTGTTTATCAGGCATTGATCGATGAACTCAGCACCACAATACTCTCCGGAGACGGCCGGCTGGAGCTGTCTCCATTGCAGGCGTTCCTGTATCAGGGCACGCTTGAAGGAAGCGTATTTGTCAGTGATGTCGATGGAGAGGCACATGTAGAGGCTGATTACACCCTGAGTGATGTCCAGGTTGGTCCATTGCTGAACGATGTCGCGGATATGGATTTTCTGACCGGCAGAGCGGAAATTATCAGTGATCTCAGGACATTCGGCACACATGAAGATATGTTTATCGGCAATCTGTTCGGCAGTATGGTAATGGAGATAAGTGAAGGCACCATAAGGGGCATTGATCTGGATTATGAGATCAGGGACGCTTTTGCCAGGGTTTTTGGAGAACAAAGGCCGGTGGAGGATGAGGAAGGTATTACTGAATTTTCCGCTTTCACAGCTACTTATGAAATCGCATCCGGAATAGCTGTATCCGAGGATCTTTCAATAACCTCTCCGGTTCTTGAGGTACAGGGCGATATGCGCCTGGATCTCCCGGAATCCCATTTAGATTCCAGAAGCAGAGTCTTTTTGGACGGAGCACTAAAGGAAGAAATCGGTCGGCGTTATGCTCTGCCCGACGCGGGCATACCTCTGCGCATCAGAGGACCTTTTGATGACGTTCGGGTAACCCTCGACGTGGAGTTTCTTATTGAAGATCTTATCCGTGAAGACGGTGAGCGGCTGCTCAGGGAATTTATGGACCGGATGAGACCTGAAGAGGAGAATAACGGAATCCAGGATTTTTTAAGAGAAATTATTCCCAGATAGGGTCAGCTTAATTGATTGCAAAAACATTTCGGGCTGGGCTTCGGAGAAGCCCGCCCTACTCGGAAAACGGATACTTATCTTTTAAGCGCGGATCTAGCAGGCCGCCGTTCTCCGAACAGCAGGCCGGATAAACTGACACGCTGACTCCCGCTTATAGCTATAAATATAAATAATTGAAACAATATTTTGGGCCGGGCTTCGGAGAAGCTCGCCCTACACTTGAAAATACGGCTGATCAAAGGCCGGAATCTCCACTTTTATTTCTGCAGATAATCACTGCTGTCAAGCATTATGGTCACCGGACCCCAGTTGCAGAGTTCAACTTCCATTTCGGCGCCGAAATATCCAAAACTGACTCTGCTCCAGCTCTTGAGAACTTTTTCAGCAAACATGTCAAATAATCTTCCGGCCGCGTCCGCGGGAGCTGAACCTGAAAAGCCCGGCCTGCGTCCTCTGCGGCAGTCCGCGTATAGTGTGAACTGAGGAACCAGCAGCAGTTCGCCGTCGACGTCCACGAGGCTTAGATTCATTAAACCCCTGTCATCCGGAAAAATGCGCAGATGCAGAATCTTGTCCACTATGACATTCCAGGCTCTGGTTCCCGGCAACTGCTCGTCTTCAGAAGCAAAACCGACCAGCCCCATCATGCCCGGACCAATTTCAACCTTGCTTTGATCCGCAGCCTTTACCGCAGCCCACCTGGTCCTTTGAAGCAAAACGCGCATTAAGACTTCTCTTTCTCACAGCAGATTAATGACTGGATAGCTGCAAAATGTTCTTAATCGTCTTTATAGCTATGACTTTCACTCGGAAAATCGCCGTTTAACACTTCCTGCCGGTAGCGGGTAATCGCCTCTGTGATGATTCCGGCAAGATCCGCGTATCTTTTGACAAAGCGCGGCTTGAACCTGGTGTTCATGCCCAGAAGATCGTTAATAACCAGAACTTGACCATCGCAGTCTGGACCGGCACCAATGCCGATGGTCGGGATTTTCAAGCTGGAAGTGATTCTCGAAGCCAGGCCTGGAGGAACGGCTTCCAGAACCATGCTGAAGCAGCCGGCCTCTTCGAGTCTTACTGCTTCCTGCAGGATTTTTTCCCCTGCTTCACCCCTGCCCTGGACTTTATATCCCCCTAACTGGGCTATGCTCTGCGGAGTAAGACCCAGATGACCCATCACCGGTATACCTGCTTGAACCATGGCTCTTACCTGGGGCAGGATGGCGCTTCCTCCCTCCACTTTGACCGCTCCGGCGCGAGCTTCTTTAAGCAGGCGGCCCGCATTGGCAACCGCCTGATCCAGGCTGACCTGATAAGACATAAAGGGCATGTCAGCCACTACCATTGATCTGGATGTCACCCTTGATACTGCCAGAGTGTGATGGATCATATCCTCCATGGTTACTGAAAGGGTGTCTTCCTGACCTAGAACAGTCATGGCCAGCGAATCCCCGACAAGTATAATGTCCACGTCGCACTGATCCACAAATGAAGCCATGGCGCTGTCGTAAGCGGTAAGCATGCACAATTTTCTCTGACCTTTGGCCTTGATGATTTCCGGCACGGTAACTTTGGACATGGTTCAATTCCTTAGCTTTGTGTTTTTTTGTTCATTCAAACATTTTCAAAAAAGAATTCTTTTTGAACCCATCTGAATATTTATGTCAAGGAACTCGATTTGACAGTTTATTGTTGGATACTTAAATCAATTTAATTTTAATGAGGTTGACGTCAATGCATCTGCTATTGAGAAACAAGACAGACTCAGAAGTGATCAGCAGACCGGATGAAACTGAAGATTCCAGCACTCGTCAGGAAAGATCATTTCTTTTATGTTCCAGCTGCCTGAACAGAGTAACCAGGCATAAAGACAGAATCAGTGTCCACGGCAGCCACAAACATGTCTTCGTCAATCCGCACGGGCTGGTTTTTGAACTTGGATGTTTTGTCTGGGCGGTCAACTGCGCGGGTGCAGGTCCGGCAGCGTCGGAATTTACCTGGTTTCCGGGATATACATGGCAGATCGCAGTGTGTCTCAGCTGTCTTATGCACCTTGGCTGGAAGTATGATGCTCCAGGCAGGGAAGGTTTTTACGGATTCATCCTTGACAGACTGATCGAAGATAATGACGCCTAGATCATGAACCTGCCTATTTAATAAATTTAATTCTGACAACAGCTTATTGATCACGGTTTAAAAGATACATGGGATCAACGGCTTCCCCGAGTACATAGATGCCCAGATGAAGATGCGGTCCGGTCGCCCTCCCGGTCATGCCCACCAGCCCCACCAGTTGCTGATCTTCCACAAACTCGTCCTCGCTGACATTGATCGCGCTTAAATGCATATACAAAGAATGCACGCCCAAGCCATGATCCACTATCACTGTCCTGCCTCCGAAATAGAAATCCCCGGTCAATACTACACGGCCGGGCGCAACCGCTTTGACCGGAGTACCTTCCGCTCCTCTGAAATCCACTCCCTGGTGTGCCGATCTGGGTTGGTTGTTCAGGAACCTCTGCACGCCAAAGGGTGAACTCACATCACCTGGTACGGAATCTGAAAAGCCATATTCCAGATATCTGTTCATGGTCACTGTTTCCAGCGCGGACCTGATTTTTGTTCTCTCCCGGGAAATACGCTCCAGCACTTCCTCGGGAGGGGTAACCATCTCCCGCGGCAGACTCAGATGCTGCTCCGGATATTTTTTATCTTGAATATTGATGCTGAATGATTTCAACTCTATTTGTTCATCCCATAAGAATTCAATGTGCAAAGGGTATTCACCCCTGCGCTCCAATCCTGCTCCCAGAAGTATTCGCTGTTCTCCA
>SLAE01000125.1 GCA_007127015.1 Desulfonatronospira sp.
ATCCCTTTTCTGGAGCACGACGACGCCAACAGGGCTCTTATGGGGTCGAACATGCAGCGCCAGGCAGTGCCGCTGCTGCGTCCGGAACGCCCCCTTGTCGGTACAGGAATGGAGGGTATTGTGGCCAGGGATTCCGGCAGTTGCGTAATGGCCGAATCAGAAGGGGTCATCAGATATGTCGACGCGGAAAAAATCATCGTCAGTTATGACCAGAAGTTAAATAAGTCTGATATAGATACAGTATGCTATGATCTGCAGAAATATCATAAGTCCAATCAGAACAGCTGTTTTGGACAAAGACCCCGGGTCCTTCCGGAGCAGAATGTAAAAGCCGGTGACGTGCTGGCTGACGGACCGAGCATTGTTGACGGAGAACTGGCCCTGGGCAAGAATCTCTCCGTGGCTTTCATGCCCTGGCGTGGATATAATTTCGAGGACTCAATTCTCATTTCCGAACGGATGGTTAAGGATGACGTGTTCACTTCGATGCATATCGAAGAGTTCGACGTCATTGCCAGGGATACCAAGCTCGGACCGGAAGAGATCACCCGGGACATACCCAATGTCGGCGAGGACATGCTCAAATACCTGGATGACAGCGGAATCATCATGATCGGGGCCAAAGTCAAGCAGGACGATATTCTGGTGGGCAAGATAACTCCAAAGGGTGAAACCCAGCTGACCCCGGAGGAGCGTCTGCTTAGAGCCATTTTCGGAGATAAGGCCAGGGATGTGAAAAATACCTCACTAAAAGTTCCACCGGGCATTGAAGGTACAGTAATCGATGTCAAGGTATTCAACCGCAGATCCAGTGAAAAGGACGAACGGACCAAATTTATTGAGGACCGGGAACTGGACGCTCTGAGCAAGAGCGAAGAAAAGCACATTTCCGGAATGACCTTACAGATAAAGGATAAAATGTGGAATGTAGCTGCCGGCAAGAGACTGTCACAGAGTATAATGGGCAAAAAAAAGGGTCAGGTGCTTGCCGAGGCGAACAGCACCCTGAAAAGAGAAGACCTGGAACGCATTCCGGTGAAAAAACTCATCGGAACCTTTGCCAGCAAAGAAGTTAACGAATCTGTAGAACAAATACTGGCTGAATATGATCAGCAGCTGAGGTTCATTCAGAATATTTACGCTCAGAAAAGAGATAAAGTGGTTGAAGGAGATGATCTTCCTCCGGGTGTGACCAAAATGGTCAAAGTTTATATTGCTGTTAAGAGAAAGCTGAACGTAGGCGATAAAATGGCAGGGAGACACGGCAATAAAGGCGTGGTATCCAACATTCTTCCAGAAGAGGACATGCCCTTTTTTGCTGACGGTACTCCGGTGGACATTGTTTTAAGTCCGCTGGGTGTGCCTTCCCGAATGAATATCGGCCAGATCATGGAAACCCATCTTGGCTGGGCTTCAAAGGAACTGGGGAGGCAGCTTGCGGTAATGCTTGAACAGGGAGTGGATATTCAGGTCCTTAGACGTGAAGTGGATGAAATCTTCAATACCCCGGAAATCAGCTCCCTGGCCAGGGAACTGGACGATGAATCTTTTGTGGAGGCGGTTCGAGACCTGGAACCGGGAATCGTGTCCAAAACCCCTGTTTTTGATGGAGCCAAAGAAGAAGAGATATGGTCCTGGCTTGAAAAGGCAGGTCTAAGTGACGAAGGCAAGGCCGTGCTCTTCGACGGCAGAAGCGGAGAAGCCTTTCACAACCGGGTTACCGTGGGCAACATGTATATGCTCAAGCTGCATCACCTGGTCGATGAAAAGATACATGCCCGCTCCACAGGGCCGTACTCTCTGGTTACCCAGCAGCCCCTGGGCGGCAAGGCACAGTTCGGCGGCCAGAGGCTTGGCGAAATGGAAGTATGGGCGATAGAAGCCTATGGTGCCGCATATCTGCTGCAGGAATTCCTGACGGTCAAGTCCGACGATGTATCCGGGCGGGTGAACATGTATGAAAAAATTGTCAAGGGCAACAACTTTCTTGAATCCGCCATGCCCGAATCCTTCAATGTCCTGATCAAGGAATTGATGGCCCTCGGTCTGGACGTGAATCTTCTTCTGGATGACAGGAAAAAATACAAAAAATAACCTGCGCCTGGCAAAAACGTTTTTTGAATACGAAATAGTAAATCATAAACATTTCAAATATAATGAGGACGGGGATATGAGCTTAGACGATCTTTTTTCGCAAAGGTCTTCAAGTACAACAACCATTTCCGGTAAAGAGCTTAAGGGGATTCAGATCATGGTTGCTTCACCGGAAAAAATCAGAGAATGGTCCTTCGGCGAGGTGAAGAAACCGGAAACCATAAATTATCGTACTTTCAAACCTGAACGCGACGGGCTTTTCTGCGCCAAGATTTTCGGTCCGGTCAAGGATTATGAGTGCAATTGCGGTAAATACAAGCGCATGAAGCACAGAGGCATTGTCTGCGAAAAGTGCGGGGTGGAGGTCATCGCTTCGAAAGTAAGAAGAGACCGTATGGGCCATATCGAACTGGCCGCACCGGTAACCCACATCTGGTTTCTCAAAAGCCTGCCTTCCAAGATTGGCACCCTTCTGGATATGACCATGGCTGATCTTGAGAAGGTTCTTTACTTCGATGCGTATATGGTGCTTGACCCCGGGCAGACTTCTCTGACACCAAGACAGGTTATTTCCGAAGAACAATACCTGCAGGTGATCGAGACTTACGGAGAAGAGGCCCTGAAGGTAGGTATGGGTGCTGAGGTCGTCCGTGAACTGCTGATGAACCTTGATCTTGAAAAGCTTAAAAACGAACTGCGGGAAGAATCTCAAGATACCAGGTCTCAGACCAAGAAGAAGAAAATCGCCAAGCGCCTGAAAATCGTCGAGGCTTTTCTAGAATCAGGAAACAAGTGCGAATGGATGGTTCTGGAAACACTCCCGGTCATCCCTCCTGAACTGAGACCTCTAGTTCCTTTGGACGGAGGCCGATTCGCCACTTCGGATCTTAACGATCTTTACCGGAGGGTGATTAACCGCAACAATCGCCTTAAAAGACTTCTGGAACTGGGTGCACCGGACATAATAATCCGCAATGAAAAGCGCATGCTCCAGGAGGCTGTGGACGCTCTTCTGGACAACGGCAGACGAGGCAAGGCCATTACAGGCACCAATGGACGGCCCCTGAAATCTTTGTCGGACATGATCAAGGGCAAGCAGGGACGCTTTCGCCAGAATCTGCTGGGTAAACGCGTTGATTATTCCGGCCGTTCAGTGATCGTGGTTGGTCCTAATCTGAAGCTGCACCAATGCGGACTACCCAAAAAAATGGCTCTGGAGCTGTTTAAACCATTCCTTTATTCCAAACTGGAAGAAAAGGGGCTGGCCAGCACCATTAAAAGCGCCAAAAAAATGGTGGAGCGAGGAGATGTTGTTGTCTGGGATATTCTTGACGAGGTGGTCAAGGAGTATCCTGTACTGTTAAACCGGGCTCCCACTCTGCACCGTTTGGGTATACAGGCTTTTGAACCCATACTTGTTGAAGGCAAGGCCATCCGTCTGCATCCGCTTGTCTGTTCCGCCTTCAATGCAGATTTTGACGGAGACCAGATGGCTGTTCACATCCCCTTGTCCATAGAGGCCAATGTGGAGTGCCGTGTACTGATCATGTCCACGAACAACATTCTTTCTCCGGCCAATGGAGAGCCGGTCATAGTTCCATCTCAGGACATCGTGCTCGGACTTTATTACCTGACCGTGGACCGGGCCTTTCAAAGAGGCGAGGGCAAGGTATTTTCAGATCCAGGAGAAGTGATCTGCGCGTTCGACGCAGGACACGTGGCTCTGCACGCCCGGATTAAAGTCCGTATAGACGGTCAGCTCATTGATACTACTCCGGGTAGGATCATAGTAGGTCAGCTGCTGCCCGAAGAACTGCCTTTCAGCATGGTCAACTGCATTCTGACCAAGAAAAACATCGGCAGGCTGGTAGGTAACACCTATCGCAAGGCAGGGACCAAAGCTACAGTTATTCTTTGCGACAAGATTAAGGATATGGGCTATGAATATTCCACCCTGGCCGGGATTACCATCGGGGTCAAGGATCTTAAGGTACCGGATAAAAAAGAAAGCATTATCAAGTATTCACAGGATACTGTGAATGAAATCGAGCGTCAGTATAATGAAGGCATAATCACCCGGACGGAAAAATATAATAAGGTAGTGGACGTCTGGACAAAAGCCACCAACGATGTTTCCACGGAGATGATGAAAGAACTGTCCACCGAGACTGTCCGCGATCCGCAGAGCGGAAAAGAGGAAACCAACATAAGCTTGAATCCCATCTTCATGATGGCCAATTCCGGAGCCAGGGGAAACAAGGATCAGATGAGGCAGCTGGCGGGCATGCGCGGACTCATGGCTAAACCTTCAGGAGAGATTATTGAGACACCGATCGTTTCCTGTTTCAGAGAAGGCCTGACAGTGCTTCAATACTTCACCTCAACGCATGGAGCCAGAAAAGGTCTGGCCGACACCGCACTGAAGACGGCCAATTCAGGTTATCTGACCAGACGTCTGGTAGACGTGGTTCAGGATGTGGTGGTATCCGAGTATGACTGCGGTACTGTCGACGGCATTGAACTTTCTCATCTGATGAAATCAGGAGAGGTCCAGGAGAGGCTCAGCGAGAGGATTCTTGGACGTATCGCAATGTACGATGTTCTGGATCCGGAAACAGGAGAAATCATCGTTCCCTCCAATAAGATGATCGTTGAGGATTCATCTGAAAAGATTGATGAGGCCGGAATCAACGCGGTTTCAATCAGATCTGTTTTGACCTGTAAAACCAAGCGGGGCTGCTGCTCTTTATGTTACGGAAGAGATCTGGCCAGAGGCCATCTGGTCAATGTCGGTGAGACCGTGGGGATAATCGCTGCCCAATCCATTGGTGAGCCCGGCACCCAGCTGACTATGCGCACTTTTCATATTGGAGGTACTGCCTCAAGAGAAATTGAGCGTTCCAACATCAGGGCCAGCAATGCGGGTCATATAGTGTTTTCCCGGATACGCACAGTGGAGAATTCCAGAGGAGAATACATGGTCATGGGCAAAAGCGGTCAGTTGAAGATTGTTGATGATCAGGGCCGTGAAAGAGAGAAATATTTTCTGCCAACAGGAGCCAAGCTTTTTGTCAAGGCTGACGAGTATGTCCAGAAAGGCCAGCTCCTGGCTGAGTGGGATCCCTTCAACGAGCCGTTTGTCACTGATATTCCAGGAAGGCTCAGGTTTTCGGACATCATTGAAGGCCGCACCTTTCAGGAGAAGGTTGATGAAACCACGGGCAGGGCCACCAGAACTATTATCGAATACCGCTCGACCAATTACCGGCCAAGCATTTCCATCTGTGATGAAAAGGGACGGGTCAAGCTAAGACCTGAAACTTCATCAGAAGCAGTTTTCCAGCTGCCTGTCGGAGCCATCTTAATGGTTCAGGATGGAGATGTTGTCGAAGCCGGAGATATAATCGCGCGCAAGCCGAGGGAGACATCCAAGACCAAGGATATCGTCGGCGGTCTGCCCCGGGTGGCTGAACTCTTCGAGGTCAGAAAGCCCAAAGATCAGGCAGTGGTTACTGAGATCGACGGTATTGTCTCCTTTGGGCCGGAATCAAAGGGCAAGCGGAAAATCATCATCGGTCCAGAAGTTGGAGAGCCCAAGGAATACCTTATTCCCAAAGGGAAGCACATTACCGTTCAGGAAGGCGATTTCGTCGAGGCCGGCGAGCTGATAACAGAAGGCAATCCCGATTTGCACGACATGCTTAAGACCAAGGGCGAAAAGTATCTGGCCAATTATCTGGTGGAGGAAGTCCAGGATGTCTACCGCTTTCAGGGAGTGCAGATCAACGATAAGCACATCGAGGTCATAGTCCGGCAGATGCTCAAAAAGGTTAATATAATCGATCCTGGAGATACCGGTTTTCTGATCGGCCAGCAGGTGGAAAAGACTCTTTTTATGCAGGAGAACGAGAAGTGCATACGCAAGGGTCAAAATCCAGCTATGGCCGAGCCTATGGTTCTGGGCATCACTCAGGCCTCATTGACCACGGAGTCGTTTATATCAGCCGCATCATTTCAGGAAACCACCAAAGTGCTGACCGAAGCCGCCTTAATGGGCAAGGTGGATCAGTTGAGAGGACTTAAGGAAAATGTGATTGTAGGCAGGCTGATTCCGGCAGGCACCGGGTACAGGCCCTACGTCAAATCAGATATCTCCGTTCCGGAGCAGCCTGAAGACCCTGAGCGCTTTTTAGAGGATCTTGATGAGCAGATTTATGTCGGCAGGCAGCATCGCTAAACCGATTGAGTTGTTTGATTGCTTATGTTTATATTTTTCTTGACATATTATAATCAATAAATTAATCATTTCTAGTTTGAGCCAGTACAAATATTCGGAGGGTACATGCCAACCATAAATCAATTGGTACGCAAATCCAGAGAACAGGTGATCAAGCGCAAAAAAAGAGCCGCTTTGCAGGAATGTCCTCAAAAAAGAGGGGTTTGCGTTCGTGTTTACACTACTACGCCTAAGAAGCCCAATTCGGCTCTGCGCAAAGTTGCCAGAGTCCGCCTGACCAACGGTATGGAGGTGACTTCGTACATTCCCGGAGAAGGCCACAACCTGCAGGAACACTCGGTGGTGATGATCAGGGGAGGCCGGGTAAAGGATCTGCCCGGTGTACGTTACAGTATCATCAGAGGAACACTGGACACATCCGGAGTCCGCGATCGCCGCAAAAGCAGGTCCAAATACGGGACCAAAAGGCCCAAATAAGTTTGTTCAAGGGAGATGATAAAGAATGCCAAGGAAAGGTCCGATTCCAAAGAGAACTGTTTTGCCTGATCCTGTGTACAGCAGCCGGCTGGTGAGCAAGTTCATCAACAGACTCATGATCGACGGCAAGAAAAGTATCGCTGAGGGTTTGCTGTATAAGGCCATTGAAGAGTTGGGCACAAAAACCAATGAAGAACCTTTGAAAGCTTTCAACCAGGTCATTGATAACGTAAAGCCGCATATGGAGGTAAAATCCAGGCGCGTAGGCGGTGCTACATATCAGGTCCCCATGGAGGTCAGGCCGAGCAGACAGGAAGCCCTGGCGATCCGCTGGCTGGTCCTTTACGCCAGGGGCAGAGGGGAGAAGGGCATGGACCGCAAGCTTTCCTCCGAACTGCTGGATGCTTACAATAATAAAGGCGGAGCCATAAAGAAGAGGGAAGACACTCATCGCATGGCGGAAGCAAACAAGGCTTTTGCCCATTATCGCTGGTAATTAAGACCCATTTGCAGACTTATCCAAACGGGTCGCGGCAGCACAGGAGGGCCCCTCTGATCTGCTTTAGTGCAGTCTTTTTTGAAAGGATTGTTTTGAGCGGATGAGGGGCGCCTTAATTTAGACAGGTTGTATACTGAAAGATCAATTTTTTAAGTGGTTATTTTGAGATTTGTTGAAATTTTTTCAAATATATCAAATTAATATTTTAAACGATGCTCTTGGGGCATCAAAGAATCAAACCAAAGCGAGACTACAGTGGCACGGCTTATACCCATCCATAAACAGCGCAATATCGGGATAACTGCCCATATCGACGCAGGAAAGACAACTACCACCGAGCGCATTCTTTTTTATACAGGTGTATCGCATAGATTAGGAGAGGTGCACGACGGGCAGGCGATCATGGACTGGATGGAACAGGAGCAGGAAAGAGGCATAACCATTACCTCTGCTTCGACCACCTGTTTCTGGAAGGATCACCGCATCAATATCATTGATACGCCCGGTCATGTGGATTTTACCGTGGAGGTGGAAAGATCCCTAAGGGTGCTTGATGGGTGTGTCGCCGTCTTCTGCGCTGTGGCCGGAGTGGAGCCGCAAAGTGAAACCGTCTGGCGCCAGGCAGATAAATATCATGTTCCCAGGATGGCCTTTATAAACAAGATGGATCGCACCGGCGCGGATTACTTCCGGGTGGTGGAGATGATCCGCGATCGATTAAAGGCTAAACCGGTGCCTTTGCAGATCCCGATCGGTTCTGAAGAGAATTTCAAGGGCCTTGTCGATCTGGTGCAGGGCAAAGCCTACATCTTTGATGACAAATCCCAGGGCAGAAAATTCGAATTTGTTGACATTCCGGAAGAATATAAAAAAGAAGCTCAAGAGTGGCGTTCCTTTCTGATCGAATCCATTGCCGAGGAAGAAGAGGAACTGCTGGACAAATATGTTTCCGGAGAGGAACTGAGTGTTGATGAAATAATGAGCGGTATCCGTAAAGCGACCGTTGCCCTGAAGATCTGTCCGGTCTTGTGCGGCTCGGCTTTTAAAAACAAGGGAATACAGCCTCTGCTTGACGCGCTGGTCAATTACATGCCTTCGCCTCTGGATATTCCGCCCATTGAAGGCAGGGATCCGGACAAGGATAATATCATCCCCTGTCCTCCAGATGATCAGGAGCCCTTGAGCTCACTGGCTTTCAAGCTCACCTCGGATCCTTACGTCGGGCATCTTACTTTTCTTCGTATCTATTCCGGGCATATCGAATCGGGAATGACCGTGCTCAACGCTGCCTCAGGAAAAAAGGAGCGCATCGGAAGGCTGCTCAAAATGCACTCCAACAAGCGTGAAGAAATTAAAAGTGCTTATTCCGGAGACATCGTGGCCGCGGTGGGGCTTAAATACACAGGTACCGGGGAAACCCTCTGCTCCCTGGAAAGACCCATACTGCTGGAGACGATTGATTTTCCCGATCCGGTAATTGAAATAGCCATAGAGCCTAAGACCAAGAGCGATCAGAACTCCTTGAGCAATGCTCTGCAGAAACTGTCCAAGGAAGACCCTTCTTTCCGGGTCAAGACTGATGAGGAAAGCGGCCAGACTCTGATTTCCGGAATGGGTGAACTGCACCTGGAGATCATAGTCGACCGGCTGACCAGAGAGTTCAGCGTTGACGCCAATGTGGGCAAGCCCAGGGTGGCTTACCGGGAAACCATCACCAAACCGGTGAAACAGGAAACCAAATACGTCAAGCAGACAGGCGGCCGGGGACAATACGGTCATGTGGTTCTGCAGGTTGAACCCGCAGAACCGGGCCAGGGATATGAGTTCGTAAATTCCATTGTAGGCGGGGTTATTCCAAGAGAATACATACCCGCGGTGGAAAGAGGAATTCGGGATGCCATGAAGGGCGGAGTCAAGGCTGGATTTCCCCTGGCGGATATCCGGGCTGAGCTGGTCTTTGGGTCCTATCACGATGTTGACTCTTCGGAGCAGGCCTTCTATATCGCAGGTTCCATGGCCCTCAAGGAAGCCTGCGCGAAAGCGGATCCGGTCATTCTCGAGCCGATCATGTATATTGAGGTGCTTACCCCGGAAGATTATCTGGGCGACGTCATGAGTGATCTAAATGGAAGAAGGGGCAAGGTGCTTGGGCTTGAGCCGCGTATGGGCATTCAGATAATCAAAGCTTATGTGCCTTTGAGCAACATGTTCGGCTATGCCACGGACCTGCGATCCAATTCTCAGGGCCGGGCTACCTATTCCATGCAGTTTGACCATTACGAAAAGGTACCTGCAAGCCTGGCCGAGGAAATTTTAAAATTCAAGTAGGGGGAGAGAGATGGGCAAGTCAAAGTTCGACCGCAAGAAGCCGCATATTAATATTGGTACCATAGGCCATATAGATCATGGCAAGACGACGTTGACG
>SLAE01000048.1 GCA_007127015.1 Desulfonatronospira sp.
AAAAAGGACGGCCTGGATCTGGAAGAGGGGCTTATCCGTCTGAGACAGGAACTGGGCATCCATTACGTGCTCTGTGAAGGAGGCGGTCTACTGTCTTTGAGCCTTGTTCAGCAGGGATTGGCGGATGAAATCTGGGCTTTTGTAGCTCTTAAGATGCTGGGCGATGATCAGGCGGTGGCCATGGTCAGGGGTAGAAAAGTCGAGCGTATGGATCAGGCTTTAAGTTTCCGTCTGGCGGAAATGAAATCCCTTGAATCCGATATCTGGCTGAAGATGTTTTCCACTTTAAAATAAGAAAACATTGACCAATACATTATTATCAGTGATAATTTTTATTTATGTTTACAGGCTTGATACAGGCAACCGGAAAAATTGCCGGAGTGGAAAAAAAAGGTTCGGAAACCCGCTTTAATGTTCTGCCCGGCTTTTCCATGAGCGACGTGCGCTTTGGCGAAAGCATTGCAGTGAACGGAGTCTGTCTGACCGTGGAAGACTATACTCCGCAGGCTTTTTCAGCCTATGCTTCCCAGAAAACTCTGTCTGTAAGCAATCTAGGAAATTTGTACATCGGCTCTCAGGTTAATCTGGAACGGGCCCTGGCTCTGGGGGACAGGCTCGGCGGACATCTGGTTTCAGGTCACATCGACTGCCTGGCCCGGGTGGAAAACATCGAACCGGCCGGTGAGTCAAGAATATACACTCTGAGCTTCCCGGAAGAATTCGGCTCCCAGATTATCGACAAGGGATCAGTTGCTCTGGACGGCATAAGCCTGACAGTGACCGGATGCACCCGGAGCAGCCTCCAGGTCAACATCATCCCGGCAACCTGGAAGGAAACCACGATCTCAGGCTGGAAAAAAGGTGCCCCGGTCAATATGGAAACCGACATGATCGGCAAATACGTGCAGAAAATGCTTGAGCCGCTGATCAGCACCCGGGACCCTGCGGGCACAAAGAGCAGGATTGATTCTGAATTTCTGCGCCGGCACGGTTTCTGAACACTTTAACCCCGGTCCACCTTACTGAATATTTGTTACGGCCGGTAAATCAAAAAGGCAGTGAGAAAAATGTCCATATGCAGTATTGAAGAGGCGGTAGAAGATATCCGGCGCGGCAGGATGGTCATTCTTGTGGATGATGAAGACCGCGAAAACGAAGGCGATCTGACCATTGCAGCGGAAAAAATCACACCGGAAGCGATAAATTTCATGGCCAAATACGGCCGCGGGCTCATTTGCCTGGCCCTTACTCCGGAGTGGGTGGATAGACTTGGTCTGCCGCTTATGGCTCCCAAAAACACCTCAAAATTCGAAACCGCCTTCACCGTATCCATAGAAGCAGTAAAAGGTGTAACCACGGGTATATCAGCCTATGACCGCGCCACGACCATACTTACAGCCATCAAGGATGACGTCTCTCCAAGGGATATCGCCACTCCCGGGCATATCTTTCCTTTGCGGGCCAAAAAGGGGGGCGTGCTTGTCCGGGCCGGGCAGACTGAAGGCAGCACGGATCTGGCCCGGCTGGCAGGGTTTAAGCCTGCCGCGGTAATTTGTGAAATAATGCGTGATGACGGCAATATGGCCCGCATGCCCGACTTGATGGAATTCTCCAAAAAGCACGCGATCAAAATCTGTACCATTGAAGATCTCATTCGTTACCGCTCCAGATTCGACTCCATGGTCAAACGTGTGGGGGAAGCGGAACTGCCCACCTGCTACGGAAATTTTCGGGCCATCGCTTTTGACAATGAAGTCGATGACAACACCCATATCGCGCTGGTCAAGGGTGAGATCAAAAAAAACGAACCCGTCCTGATCCGGGTGCACAGCCAGTGTCTGACCGGCGACGTTTTCGGCTCCCTGCGCTGTGACTGCGGCAACCAGCTCAAGGAGGCCATGCGCATGGTGGAAAAGGAGGGTAAGGGCGTGATCCTTTATATGAGCCAGGAAGGCCGGGGGATCGGACTGGGCAACAAAATCAAGGCCTATGGTCTTCAGGACCTTGGAAGGGACACCGTTGAAGCAAATGAAGAACTGGGCTTCGCTCCTGATCTGCGCAACTATGGTATCGGGGCTCAGATACTGGTCAACCTTGGAATAAACAAAATGCGTCTGATGACCAACAATCCCAAAAAGATCATCGGACTTGAGGGCTTTGATCTGGAAGTTGTGGAAAGGATGCCCATAGAGGTCTCACCATGTGAAGAAAATTTATGCTATCTGTTGACCAAAAAGGAAAAATTGGGACACCTGCTCAATATATCTGACAAAACATAAACTCAATCGACCTGGAGAATTCGAATGCAGCACATCAAAACCATAGAGGGCAGGCTGGATGCCAAAGGCTTGAGAATTGCTCTGGCAGCAGGCAGATTCAACGATTTCATCGTTGATAAACTGGTAGGCGGAGCCGTGGATTACCTGCTTCGACACGGAATGCAGAAAGAAAACCTGACCATTTACAAAGTCCCGGGAGCCTTTGAGCTTCCTGTACTGGTCAAACGTCTGGCTCAGAAGAAGGATCTTGACGGAATTGTCTGTCTGGGAGCGGTTATCCGAGGAGCTACTCCGCATTTCGACTACGTGGCCGCGGAAGCCACCAAGGGAATTGCCCAGACTTCCCTGGAAACAGGGATGCCCGTAGGCTTCGGAATTTTGACCACCGACAATCTGGAGCAGGCTATCGAGCGTGCAGGAAGCAAGGCCGGAAACAAAGGAGTGGAGGCCGCTGCTGCCGTACTTGAACTTATAAGAGTCCTGGAGCAGGTGGACTAATCCCGGACAATGGACAAACAGAACAGAAAGCCCGGGTCGAGGCCTGAACATTCCAGGCGCGCCCAGCGCGTATACGCATTCCAGGTACTTTACTCCATGAATTTCGTCCCGGATGAAAAACAGCTGCGAACCACTTTTAAACATTTTCAGGAAGAAAGTTCGAAAAACAAGACCTCTAAAGCTTCATACGCATGGGAATTGATTCTGGGGGTATTCGACAATCTCGATGAATTGAACAGGGTAATCAGCAGGTATTCGCGCAACTGGAGGGTGGAACGCATCGCTCTGGTGGAGCTGACCATCATGCGCCTTGCGGTTTTTGAAATGCTCAGAAGAAGCGATGTCCCTATTAAAGTGGCCATAAATGAAGGCATTGAACTGGCCAAGGCATTTGGCGACGAAAATTCCCGCAACTTTGTCAATGGCATTCTTGATGCTGTGGCCAAGGATATAAAAAATGGTAAACTTGGGGGTGGTTCAGGATTTTGAATCCTGTCCAGCGCAATTTGTCCGGGTTTCATTTTTTTTGCCTGATGAAGCAGAAACTCCAGGACCCCTGCTCAGCTCCTGGCCGTTCAATGATCTTCAGATCTGGCAGCTTTTTTTTCCCAGAAGACAGAGTATGACTTTGGATCTCTGGGCTGAAGAGCTTGCCGGCTGCTTACAGGGCCTGGGTTACGGCAAATGGTGCCTGAACACCCGGGAACTGATCAAGATGATGAACTCAGCTCCGGATCAGGCTCTTATTAAGTGGGGAGAGCTGTTCTGGCCTAATTTCAGAATGGATTCCGTCTTCATCTTCACTGCGCAGGATGCTTTACCGGCAGTCAAAAAAACTCTGGACTTATGGCACAGGTCATTGACCAACATCTGTGTGCGCGGGCATTATGACTTCACTGTTATGGAAATCCCGCCCGCTGATGAGCCTGAAACCGGTACGCAAAAAATTTCTTTCTGGAAAAGGCTGGGCATCAGGCATTGCTGTTAGCCGCACGGCAATCTGAGTTTTAAGGCCCCGCGCTTGAAAATGGAGAGCAAGATGCAGGAAAGCAGGTACAATCCAGGCAGGATTGAGCAGAAATGGCAGAAAAAATGGGAGGAGCAGCAAGCCTTTTATGCCTCCCGGGAAAAAGATTCCAGGCCCGAATATTATGTCCTGGAAATGTTTCCCTATCCTTCGGGGCGCATTCATATGGGCCACGTGCGCAATTATTCCATTGGCGACGTGGTCGCAAGAACGAAGAGAATGCAGGGATTCAACGTCCTGCATCCCATGGGCTGGGATGCCTTTGGTCTGCCCGCTGAAAACGCGGCCATCAAAAACAAAACCCATCCTGCCCACTGGACTTACCAGAACATCAGCTACATGCGCGAGGAATTGAAAAGGCTCGGTTATTCCTATGACTGGAGTAAAGAACTGGCTACCTGCCATCCTGGATACTACAAATGGGAACAGCTCTTTTTTATTGAGCTCTATGAGAAAGGACTGGTCTATAGAAAAAAAGCTCCGGTCAACTGGTGTCCAACCTGTCTGACCGTACTGGCCAATGAACAGGTCGAGGCCGGTCTGTGCTGGCGCTGCGATACAATGGTGGAGAACAGGGAGCTTTCGCAGTGGTTTTTGCGTATTTCCGATTATGCTGAAGAACTTCTTGCCGATCTGGACAAACTGAGCACAGGCTGGCCCGAACGGGTGATCAGCATGCAGAAGAACTGGATAGGCAAAAGCCGGGGCATGGAAATCGATTTTTCTGTTCAAGGCCTGGACCGAAAAATAACTGTTTTCACCACCAGACAGGACACTCTTTTCGGAGCCACTTTCATGAGTCTTGCGCCCGAACATGAACTTGTGCCTGAGCTGATCAGTGAAAATCCGGCCAAAGACTCCATCCTGGATTTCATCGACAGGATCTCCGCGCAGGAACAGGAAGAACGGATTGCTGAGGGGGCTGAAAAGGAAGGCGTGTTCACCGGCAGGTATTGCGTAAATCCCGTTACCAATGAGCAGATGCCCATTTATCTGGCCAACTTTGTCCTTCTGGAATACGGAACAGGCGCGGTCATGGCTGTACCGGCCCATGATCAGAGGGATCTTGAATTCGCCGGAAAGTATGATCTTCCTGTCCGGATAGTGGTTCAGCCTGAAGAATCCGTTCCTGATTCTGAAACCATGTCCCATGCTTTTACCGAACCGGGAATTGCCGTCAATTCCGGACAGTTCGACTCCAAACCCACTTCCATAGTGCAGGAGGAGATCGCTGATTATCTCGAATCACTTGGAATCGGACGCAGGAAGGTAAATTATCGTCTCCGCGACTGGAACATCTCCAGGCAGCGTTTCTGGGGCGCGCCCATTCCAATGATCTATTGCCCCCAGTGCGGAATTGTCCCCACGCCTCGTGATGAACTTCCGGTCCTGCTTCCTGAGGATACGGAGATGCCTCCCGACGGTCGTTCACCTCTGCCTGAACTGGAAAGCTTCGTCCAGGCAACCTGCCCGAGATGTGCCGCACCGGCCAGGCGCGAGACAGACACCATGGATACATTTGTCGAGTCTTCCTGGTATTTCGCCCGCTTTACCTCCCCACGCAGGGAAGACGCCCCCTTTGACGCCGGAGCCATTAAACACTGGCTTCCTGTAGACCAGTATATCGGCGGAATTGAGCATGCCATTTTACATCTTCTATATGCCCGCTTTTTCGTTAAAGCCTTGCGAGACCTTGGCTACTGGGATCTTAAGGAGCCATTCGCCAATCTTTTGACGCAAGGCATGGTGCTCAAGGACGGCGCAAAAATGTCCAAGTCCAAGGGCAATGTGGTTGATCCTGATGAAATGATCAGCCGCTTTGGCGCGGATACAGTCAGGCTTTACTGTCTTTTCGCCTCTCCGCCGGAAAAGGATCTGGAGTGGAGCGACCAGGCCATAGAAGGCTCATATCGCTTCCTGAACCGACTCTGGCGGCTGACTCATGATTTGTTCCCTGTTATCTCCCCTGTTGGTCCCTGCCTGAAAATGAATTCTGACGAACTCAGCTTCGAAGAAAAGGAACTGCGCGCCGTGGAACACGATGTCATGCGCAGGGCCACCAGGGACATGCTGGAGAGGTTTCAGTTCAACACGGCAATTGCCGCGGCCATGGAGCTGCTCAATGCCGTTAACCAGCATAAGGATGCGCTTAAATCAAATAAAAGCGGGCAGCAGATCCTCTCTTCAGCCCTGTCCACTGTATTGACCGTACTTGCGCCCATTGTACCGCATATCTGCGAGGAGTTGTGGTCTTTTATGGGCTATAACACCCCGCTTTCCGCGGCCAGATGGCCTGCTTACGACTTTCAGGCCATTGAAAAAGAAAAAATTACCGTAGTCATCCAGGTCAACGGTAAACTGCGCTCAAGCCTGAACGTTCCGGCCGACATAGATGAGGAAGAGCTCAAAAGACTTGCGCTTGCAGATTCCAGAATTCAGAAACATATCCAGGGCAAGACAATGGTCAAACTGATCGTGATCCCCAAAAAACTGGTCAATATAGTGGTGCGTTGATGCGAATCCTCGGCCTCTTGCTTGTCATCCTGACCGTTTCTGGCGCGGCCGGCTGCGGATACAATTTTGCGGGCATGGTTCCGGTAAGGCTTCCGGAGAATGTGGAGCTTCTTAATATCAGCGAGGTACGGAATCCTACACAGGAGGTCTGGCTGGAAGCTTATCTGCGTTCCAATTTCCGGGATGAAATATCCAGAAGAGCTGAGGTTGCCTGGGTTGATGAAAATGAAGCCGAAGCCTTGGTCCACATCCAGGTCGAAAGACTCAGGACTTCTGACGGACTCATTGGAATCGATGATCGCCTTGTCCGGGTCGACGTACGTCTGGACCTGGAAATCATCATGTTCAATGCCCGGACAAAGGAGCGGATCTGGTCTTCCGGCATTGTCAGGGGGACCAGTTCCTATCATGTGGCCCGGGAGGAGATTTTTGTTCCCGGTGAACCCGGACCCGCGCACAGGCAGGCTGTTGAGGAAGCGGTTGACGATGCTCTGCGCCGGGCGACCGATCGTCTGGGGCACGTTTTTTAAAGGTGGATGCAAATGACCAGGCCGGGCTTTTATTTTTGTTTCTGTCCAGATCCAAATCTTTTAAACAGACAGATCCGAAAACTTCTGGATTCGTTTGATCCAGGTAACTGGCAGATAAAAACTCTGTGGAGTGATGATCCCGACCTGGAGTCAAAGCTGGGGCAGGCTCTTAATCTGATGGATATGATGGGTTCTGCCAAAGCGGTGATCGTGCGCAGATGCGAAGTGCTCAAAGACGGATTCTGGACCTCTGTGGCTCCGGCATTAAAAGGTTTCAAGCCGGGAATCTGGCCCTTTTTCTGCCTGGAGGGACAATGGGACAAAAATAAACCCAAAGTGCCCGCGGTTCTGGCCAAGCAGAAATTTTACAGGATTGCCGGAGAAAAGGAATGGATCTGGCAGTTTCCCGGGATTACCAGACAGAATCTGCCGCGCTATGTTCAGAAAAAAGCAGGCGAACTGGGGCTTGCTTTTGCTCCGGGTGTTCGTGAAAAGCTGGCTGGCATGCTGCCGCTGGACAGCCACGCGGTGGACCAGGAGCTGTCCAAGTTTTCTCTTTTGGTAAATAAAAATGAGCGCGTTGAACCCGGGCATCTGGAAGCAGTTGAACCAGAGGCCGATATCGATATTTTCGCTTTGATGCGCATGGTACAGCAGGGCGGAAGCGTGGCGGACGTATGGCGGAAAATTTTCAAAGACCAGGAATCCGGACGTGACGGCCTGTTTCCTTTTCTGGGACTTTTGCTGCGCGAGGCAAGGATTCTCTGGAATCTGGCGAACGACGAACCCGGCAAAATATACATTCATCCAAAAGACAGATCCGAAAAAACCGCTCTGGCCCGCAAGCTTGGCCGGGAAAAAACCGCCAGGCTCTGGACCATGATCCTGGAAGCGGAAATGGGGGTCAAATCCGGAAACATCCTCCCGGATCAGGCCATGGAAAATCTTACAGCTGATCTTTACCGGCTTTTCAAGCCTGTTTGAGTTTAATTAAACCTGGAACAACGTATGTCCACTGAAAAACCTCACTATATCGGACATCGCAAAAGACTTAGAGAGCGCCTGGCCCGTGATCCGGCAAAGCTTCATGATTATGAAGTCCTGGAGCTTCTGCTCGGGTATGTTCAGCCCCGCAAGGATACAAAGCCGCTGGCTAAATCTCTTTTGAAACGTTATCCGACATTCAAGGACATCCTTGCCGCGAAACCCAAGGAACTGGAGGCTATTGACGGAATAGGACCGGGTATTATAAATTTTTTAACACTTTGGGCTGAATTCTGGTCCAGAACCGAACAATCAGGGCTTACAACAAGAAGTATACTGAACTCACCGGACAAGGTGATCCGTTTGGCCCGTTCCAGATTGCAGTTCAAATCACTGGAAGAGTTCTGGACAATTTTCGTAGATAATAAAAACAGGCTGGTCGGTTTTGAAAAAATCAGCAAAGGAACAGTTGATCAGGCGCCGGTTTTTCCAAGAGAAATAATTTCCCAGGCACTGGAAAAAAGAGCCAGTGGAATTATTCTGGTTCACAATCATCCGGGGGGTGATCCTAATCCTTCAATCCAGGACCGCGAACTGACTTCGAAAATCAAGGACATATCCCTGAGTCTGGGTCTCAGGCTGCTGGATCACATTATCGTTGCTGATGAAGACTCTTTCAGCTTCCAGGAACACGGTTACCTGTGATTCAGCAGATTGATAAGCAGATGGCCGAATATTTACGGATTGACCTGTATTTTTGTGCAATACAGCAGGGCTCATCCGGAAATCTTTTCCGGATGAAGGATGAAGCATTCTGGTTACAGCAGAACCTTGAACATATTTTATACTCAATAAAAATATTTTATTTGCGATGCAGCAGCTGTGCCTGAATTAATTTCAGCACGCGGCTTCTGTTTATATTTTCACCATGCCCTGAAAACCAACGGCTGTATCTTATTGATCGACGCCCAATACTTGAGGAGGGATTGTAATGAAAAGCATGAATTGTGTACTCAGCGGGAAAGTTCAAGGTGTGTACTTCAGAACCTGGGTCCAGGGACAGGCCCAGGAGCTTGGTCTTAAGGGCTGGGTCAGAAACCTGCATGACGGCCGTGTTGAAGTGCTGGCTCAAGGCGAAGACAACGCGCTGGCTGAGTTGAAAAAGAGACTTATTCAGGGATCCCCCACTAGCAATGTCAAAGATATTCACTGTGAAAATATCGATTATGAAAAAACTTATTCCATATTTGAAATCAGATAATTTTTCAGAAAAATTCGAATAGATTGTTTGCCTATTAAATATACCGGTTGACTATTCCTGTTCGCAACTTAAATATTGATACTCAAGTCAGCAGGCTTTCCGGAACAAGACTTGAGATCACTGTTTTGCGTCCAAAACACTGCAAACATCTTTTTCAACAAAAACAAGTATTTGTCAGGAGCATATATGAGTGACAATAAATCACGTCCTGAAGAACCCGGAGAAATTATCACCACGGGGGAAAGTATACCTCAGTCTCCGGCCTCCGGCACAGAGAGCGAAATGGAGATACCCAATGAGCTCCCCTTGCTGCCGGTAAGGGATATCGTGGTTTTCAACTACATGATTCTTCCCTTGTTCGTAGGTCGCGAAAAAAGCGTCCAGGCCATTGATCAGGCTCTGAACAACAACCGCTACCTGCTCATCTGCACTCAAAAAGATGAACAGACTGAAAATCCGGGACCGGATGATCTGTACCATACCGGTACAGTGGTCATGATCATGCGCATGCTCAAGATGCCTGACGGACGTCTCAAGGTGCTGGTACAAGGAATAAGCAGGGCCAGGATCCGCAA
>SLAE01000152.1 GCA_007127015.1 Desulfonatronospira sp.
AGGGCATGACCAGGGTGAAGGGCCATTCAATGCCTTTGACCAGAAAGCCGTATTCCCCGATCATGATGTTCTGGATGGTGCCCGGAGGCACCACCGCCTGTACTCCGGCTACGATCTGAGGAATGATCATGCCCCTGAAAATCGGCAGAAGCACCAGCTGGCGCAGCTGCATGCCGATGCCCACAACAGCGGCAAAGGCAAGCACCAGGATGATCAGGGCCAATGGCAGCCCGGGCCAGGGCTGAACCAGCTTTTCTCCCCAGCGTCTTCGCCTGGACGCGCTCCTTACACCCTCACCGGAGACCACTTCCCGGGTCAGCTTTTCCGCCATTTCCCAGTGCTTATCCGCAGCCCAGTTCACCCGGGGTTGAAACGGATGCGCGAGAAGATCTTTTAGTCTTGCCTTGAGTTCGGCAAAACCTTTTTTCTCCACTGCCACGGTGGGCACCACAGGAACTCCCAGACTGCGCGAGAGCAGGTCCCAGTCTATGCGAATGTTTTTGTCCCGGGCCAGATCCACCCGGTTCAGGGCTATTACTGTGGGCAGGCCGAACTCAAGGACCTGAAACAGAAGATACAGGCTGCTTTCCAGATTGTTGGCATCCACTACGCAGATGACCGCAGCCGGAGCCTCACCCAGATCGTCCGCGCAGACATTGCTTTCTTCGCGGCAGTGCGAGCAGGTGCTCTCGGTTCCCGGCTTGTGCCGGCCGCTGAGCATATCCACGGCCACCTGTTCGGCCTGGTTGGTCGCGTTTAAGGTATAAGTTCCAGGAACATCGACCAGAACAATGTCCCGCCCATCAATCCTGGATTTTCCGGCGACGAATTCGACGGTGGTTCCGGCATAATTGGCGCAGCTTACGCTTAAACCGGTCAGATGGTTGAATATAACGCTCTTGCCCACATTGGGCGGGCCCATGAGCAGAACATGCGTCTTACTCATTCTCAGGACAGAGGGGGGACCTTTTGCGCAGCCTGATCTGTCTGGCCAGGGATCGTCCCAGGGCAGTGTGTCTTCCTTCGATTTCAGCTACCAGGGGACCTCCGAAACGGGCACGGCAGCGCAGGCAGACTTTTTTGCCCGGCCTGAAACCCAGAGCTTCCAGGAGGGCCTGTTCAGGAATGGATTCGATTTCACCCTCTTCATCAAGTTGCAGGCAGTCAAGTGTTCGGAAGTGATCGCATTCAGCGGGGCGGTGCGGACAGTCCTTTTGACCATGCAGGTCGTGCTTGCGTCCAAACCACATCTTAAGCATTTCAGGCTCCTTATATTCGCTCTACAGAAAAATTTATCTGTGTCAAAATATATTGATTTTCAGTATCAATAGAACATCGTTTAAAAAAGTCAAGCTTTCTTGACTTTGAATGTTGTTATCAAATTATATTTTTAAAATTCTGTCAAGAAGAATTTTTTACCCTTTTTCATCAGCTCCTGATTTTTTTTCCGGAATGTTTTTGATCAGGACAATGCTTTTCTTGCCCAGCATCTGGTTTTTCTGAATACATTCAAAACCATTTTCCGGCAGAAGTTTCGCCACCCGGGGATAATAGCGGCAAAGCCACCCCTTTGGGCCCCGCAGAACGATTCTTCCGCCGGGGCTGATCATCTCCATGGCCCGATTCAGCGTCTGCTGAACGGGATGAACATGCAGGGACATCCAGACAGCGTCATAGCCAGAATAATCAAGTCTGCTCCCGCAGCCGGAGATAAGGCTGACCCGGTCCTTATAATCTGAAGCATCAAGAACATTCTGCGCCCTGAAAAGCGCCTGCTGATCGAGATCAGCGGCAGTGACTCCTACCCCGAATGCTGCCAGGGCAAGCGCGGTCATGGGCAGAGGGCCGCAGCCCACGTGAAGTACGCGCATACCCGGATTGATCCCGGAAAAGGCGATCTCATCCGAAAGCATCCGGCTGTAGAAGAATCTGCTGTAAACTCTGCCGAACCAGGGCCAGATGCTCCCCAGGACTTCCAGCTGCTTTACAGCCCCCAGAAAAATGCTTTCCCTGCCTTCAGGAGCTGCTTTCAGACTTAAGTATTTATGGATCGAAACGGACTGCTGCTTCATTTAACCTCCGAAAATAATTTTCATATAATTCGCAGACTTTTTTCTGGTGCTGACTTGAGCCTACTGCTCCCAGTGGAACGAAAAAATGTCCGCGCTTGCTAATGATGTTACTGTTGATTCTCAGTATCAAATTCATTATATTCTACTTTATAAACTCATGCTTCCGCCCGGACTTTACGCCTGTTTACCGGAGCACTGTGAACAGTAGCCGTAGAGGTACATGCTGTGCCCGCTCAGGGTAAACCCGTGCTGCCAGGCCAGCTCTTCCTGGAGTTTTTCGATCCTGGGATCCACGACCTCAACGCTTTGACCGCATTCCTGGCAGATGAGATGATCGTGATGCTTCTGCCCGTAATATGGTTCATATCGGGTTACTCCATCGCTGAAATCAACCTCCCGGGCAATGCCTGCGTCGGAAAGCAGCTTCAAGGTCCGATAAACAGTGGCCTGTCCTATGGACCGGTCCTTCTCCTTAGTCATGCGGTAAAGCTCTTCCGGAGAAACGTGTCCGTCCACGCTCCAGAAAACATCGAAGATGATCGCCCGCTGTGAAGTAAAGCGAAGCTTTTTGCGGGCCAGGTACTGGAAAAATTGTTCTCTAGCCGATTGCATAATAATATCTTTCCCCTTGATAATGAATTTCTTTATCTTCATTTATTCTGCTTTTGTCAACTTACTTTTTGGAAATGTCAGGGACGAGCGTGAATCCTGCAGGAAGCCGCCCTTTTTTCCCGGCCGGAAAGGTTGACAGGACCGGTTTTTTTATGAAAAATTATTTCTGCATCACCTGGGTGCTCAACAGAGCTTAACAGGGAACCCTGTGCAAGACAGGGACGGGCCCGCCGCTGTAACCGGGGACGAAAGCCGCGGAATGCCACTGCCGCGCGCCTGCTTTTTTTATAACAGAAAAGCATCGAAAAAGCAGGCGCAGGTCGGGAAGGCGCGGTTATTAGACAGATCCGGGAGTCAGAAGACCTGCCCTGGTGATTGTGGAATTGACCGGGACTCCTCGGGAACAGGGGCGTCTTTTCCGCTGTGGTGCGCAGGATAAAAAAGGGAAATCCCGCACTTGCCCGAGCTGTGACAGCAGCCTGATGACTGCTTCCGGCCGCCGCATGTGCGGGTTTTTTTTATGCAATTTAACCGTTGAAGCTAAGGAGCGTGAAATGAAAATACTGACACTGATGTTTTTCTTTATTGCCCTGCCTGTTCTTCTCGCGGCTCATTCGGACAAGGCTCAGGCCCACAGCCACGGCTGCAGTCATCAGCACGATAACGGTCATGAGCATGGTCATCACGGTCACAGCCATAATCATGGTCATGACCATGAGCATCACAATCATGGACCGGAAGCGCACAAGGATCACAAAAAAGGAATCCTGCTGGCCGCTTTCGGGTCCAGCAAACCTCAGGCCCTTCCAGCTCTGGAAAATATTGAGCGCATGACCAGGGAGGCTTTTCCGGACATTCCCGTGCGCTGGGCATATACCTCAAGAATGGTCAGGCATTCCCTGGCCGGAAAGGGACAGCACTACGATTCCCCGGCCATGGCTCTGGCCGGAATGGAGGACGAAGGCTTCACCCATGTGGCGGTGCAGTCCCTGCACACCATCCCCGGCAGGGAATTCCACGAGTTGCGCTCCGTAGTGGGAGGCTTTCAAAATATGCAGAGCGGGCTTAAGCGCGTAACCCTGGGCATGCCGCTGCTCGGCACGCCTGAGGAAATGATCCGGGTCCGGGACGTTATGCTCGACAATCTGCCTCAGGACAGAACCCCGGAAGAGGCGGTCATCTGGGCCGGGCACGGTTCGTATCATCCGGCCAACGCCTTTTATCAGGCTCTGGCCTACATGCTGCAGCAGAAGGATGAAAACGTATTTCTGGCCACCCTGGGTCACCTGGGCGAGCAGTGCCCCTCTTTAGAAGACATCATGAAGACACTCAAGACCAGAGGAGTCAAAAAGGCCTGGCTGCTCCCGTTCATGTCCGTGGTGGGAGCTCATACCATTGAAGATGTTGCCGGCAAGAACAGTTCCGGCCATGACCACAGTCATGATCACGGGCACAGCCATTCTCATGACCATGGACATGCCCACAATCATCATCACCACGGGGACCCCTGGAGGGAAAGGCTTAAGAATGCCGGCATCGAGACGGAAGTAGTGCTCAAGGGTACCGGAGAATATGATGACTTTGTGAACATCTGGCTGGGTCAACTGAAAAAGGCAGTTAAACAGCTGCATTGATGCTACAGCAAAACTTATGAGTTATTGCCCTTCTCAATCGGGAACAGTCACTTTTACCGGAATATAACTGCAAGAACTCAAAAAAAGCTGACGGAAAAAGAGCCGGTCCCCTGATGTGTGACTCAGCCTATTGCTTCTCCGACTGCAAAACGCGGTTCGTGCAGGGGCAGGAGGATGTCTGCCCTTTCTTTGACCCGGAGCATGATGTCGTAGGCCTGACGAGGGTTGATAACGGTTCCAGGAGGAATGACCTCCATCTCCATGGCCTGGATTTCTTTTGGAGGGCTTAAGTTTTCATCAATCACGCAGAACCCGGTGATGACTGCAATCCCCCGGGCGGTCCGCACGAAAATGCTGAGTCCTCCCTCGGTATGTGCCGGGGTATGCATTACGTTTATTCCCGGAAACAGCTCCAGATCCTTTTCAATTGTACGGATCTGGCCGTTTTCTTCCACGTCCAGTATGTAGTCCTCCAGATACCTGTAATCCAGAGGATGCGGATCGTGAATGCGCTCAAGCTCTTCGGGACGGACAAAAATCTCCGCGTTGACGCACTTGAAGTCGTTTTCACAGTGATCGTTGTGCAGGTGGGTGTGGATGACCGCGTCGATGTCTTCAGGAACCAGGCCCACCTGTTTAAGCCCCTGCTCAAAGGTATGAATCCCGGCTCCCAGCTCCTCCTCGCGGTCTTCTGAAATTATGGGGCTCATCTCTCCGGTATCCACCAGTATTCTTGGTCCTTCACCTTCCAGATACCAGGCATAGACGGGGATGATGTACGGGGTGCCGTAGCCGTATTGATAAGTCATCATGGACTTGTCAAAACGCTTGGTGCCGATTACCAGCGGATGGATCCTGTAAGTGGCCATTCGTCCTCCCATTTTCCAGGCTGTCTGCCTGAAAACTAGGACATGTTGCCTCACTGTGCAAGTACCGGACTGTTAAGAATATGTTTTAACGCGGGTTTTTCATGCGGACCTGAATTTTAATCCATGAAAAAATTGACTGATGAAAATTTAGATTTAATTTACACCAGAATTTAAAGCTCAAGGAGGCGACGATGAAGTTTCCGGCCCGGATCTTTGGAGAAATCCATGGCTTTGATCCAGCAGGTCTTAAAGAACTTCAGCAGAAGGACCTGGGTCCTTTTGAATTTAATAACGAAAGACTGGAGGTGGAGCATGAAGGGCCGCCTCTGGATATCGAGCCATATCTCGATGAGATTGTGGCTGCCCTGGGCGGAGATGGCCGGGGCTACGTGGATTATCTGGATCATGACCAGTGGAGGGTGTACAGGTATCAGCTGAAGCCGGGATCCTGGACCTGCACCACGGTTAATCCGGATCACGCCCTGGAGGGTTATCACCACCTGCAATAAATGCGGATTTTTTTGAACCTGAAAAGGGAGCCTGAATTACCTGCTCAGGCCCTGCCTCTCACCTGATTTTCCTGCCCGGTCTTTTTCGGCGGATCAATACGGCAGATACTTTTCAAATTCCATGGGAGTAACGCTTGTCCTGTGTCTTTCCCATTCATCGATCTTGATCTCCATAAAGTTCTTATACTTCTGCTCCTGCAGCAGATCCATGAGAAATTCGCTCTTTTCGGCTTCAACCAGAGCCTCGAACATGGTCTTGGGCAGAAACCTGGAATCCCAGACTTTTTTCTGCACCTCCTGGTAATAGGCCTTTCCTTTGTCCGGACCGTTGCATTCAAGACCTTCCCGAATACCCTGCAAACCCATCTTGATGAAAGCTGCCATCTGCAGATAAATATTGCCCGCCGGATCAGGACTTCTCAGTTCAAGTCTGGTGGCCTGAGGGGTGGCGTAGGGGATGCGGATCATCGAAGTCCTGTTGCGCGGTCCCCAGCCCACGACCACCGGAGCTTCCCGCTCGATCACGTAAGCCTTGTAGGAATTATAGGTGGAGGCCATGATAATGGATGTTTCTCTGGCGTATTTGAGCACTCCGGCAATGAAGTTTCTGGCCAGCGAACTGAGCGCGTGCTCTGCCCCCTGCTCATAGAAGAGGTTCTCTCCGCTCTTGTCCTGCATGGACAGGTGGATGTGCAGGGCGTTGCGGTTCTGATTGTTGAAGGGCTTGGGCATGAAGCTGGCATGCAGGTCGTATTCAGAAGCGATCATGTGCGCCACATAATTGAAGAGCAAAGTCCTGTCCGCGGCACTCAAAGGATCCGAACATTCGAAATTAATTTCGTGCTGGGAGGGGCTGACCTCGTGATGAGCCTTTTCAAAAGGAATTCCGCAGGAGGTCAGAACGTCAATGATCCGGTTGCGCACCTTCTCTCCCCCGTCTCTGGGGTCGGCATCGCAGTAGCCGGCATTGTCGGTGTTGAGCTCGGCAGAGTATTCGTCGCGGCTGAACAGAAAAAACTCATATTCCGGACTGGCCAGAAATCTTAAGCCCATTTCTTCGGCCTGCTTCATCACCTTTTCCAGGACGAACCTTGGATCCGTGCTGGCCCTCTCTCCCTGTTCATCATGGATGGTGCCCACGAAAAGGGAAGTGGTTTTGTCCCGGAAAGAAAGAATTTTCAAGCTTTCCAGAACCGGCATGAGCAGGCGGTCGCTGTTGTTCACCGAGGCTATGCCGGCCACTGAACTGCCGTCAAAGCCTATGCCTTCTCTGGATATTATTTTTATATTTTTGGGATTGATGGGCAGTCTTCTGGTACGCCCGTTGAGGTCGGTAAAGATGATTTCAGTGGAGTCTGTTGGACGGATCTGTTTCTCAATCTCTTCCAAAGGCATTTTGCTCTCCTTGCAGAAAAGGACGGCTTTTTGGATATTGGGAACCGGATGGAATACGGGACTTATAAGACCTGGAATGGATATAATGCAGTTTTATGGAACCGGTTCCCGGCAGATCGGGAGCCGTTCGAAAAAACAATCGGCGCCGTGAGGATTCCGGAGTTACGCGGGCGCTGCTTACTTGTTCAGGCGGGATGCGTGTCTTTGCAGCCCCTTGACCAGGTTCTGAAGCCATGTAGCGGGCGGAAGTAACTAAGCCGGAACTACGGGCAATGAAGTATTCTGGTTCAGATAGTTGCACAAAATATATTCCTTGTTGTTTTTTTCCCGGATATAGTAGTCGGGCATCAAAGGCACCTTGCCGATATTGGTGGCGATGACGTACATGGGCTGGCACAGTCCAGTGGTATGACCGCGGATAGCGTCACGAATAAGCTCGGATCCTCTTTCCACGGGCGTGCGAAAATGATCTATGCCCGGAGCCGGTTCGCAGTAAAACAGATAGTAGGGCCGAATGCGCGCGGTTAAAAGCTTCTGGTGCAGTTCCCGGAAAGATTCAACATCATCATTGATGCCTTTGAGCAAAACAGCCTGGTTGCCCACGTTCACACCGCAGCGCAACAGGTCGAAAACCGCTCTGGCCGTTTCTTCGGTGAGCTCCCGGGCATGGTTGCACTGGGTGTTGATCCATACCGGCACGCGATGAAAATCACCCAGGATCTCCTGTAATTCCCTGTTGATCCTGCTCGGCAGAACTATGGGCGTACGGGTGCCGAAGCGGATCATCTGCACATGCGGTATCCTTCTCAGTTCGGTAATGATCCGGTCCAGCTTGTCGTCTGAAAGGATGAAGGGATCCCCTCCGGTGACCAGAACATCCCTGACTTCAGGATGATCTCGTATCCAGTCCAGGCCCTCATCCACATCGAAACGCAGGCTCAGATTCTGATCCACCACCAGTTCCTTGCGGAAACAGTGCCGGCAGTAGTTGGCGCAGATATCGGTCACAGTAAATGCGATCCGGTCCTTATACTGCCTGGCGATGCAGTCCGGGCGCTTCTCTCCGTTCGCCCGGTTTTCCTTGTAAATGAGATAGTCTTTAAGACCGTAGGCGTTTTCCTTTTCCAGAAGGGAAGGAATGACCTGTCTGCGGATGGGGCAGGCCGGATCGTCCTTGTCCATGAGTGAGGCGAAGTAAGGTGTGGTTCCCCATCTGGTGCGCATGGTGCTGACGGCCAGGTCTTCTTCCGGGGTGATATGTATATATTCGGCCAACTTTTCTCTGGTGTTGACCATTTGCTGTAATTCTTTAATCCATTCCTGCATTGCAAACACCTCTTGCATTAGTTTTATTGTTCTGAATTGATAAGAAAAAAAGCTGAATCCGGATTATCCCGGTTGGGGAGGCTTTTTTCTCTGTCTGCAATAGGTGTTTTTCTGCATTGTTGAACCTGCAAGCCCTGTTCAGTTTATTGTTGATTTTAACCCGTATTTCATGCTGCCTGAAGAGTCCGGTCCTGTTTTAGCGACGCTGCCGGGATTTAGATTTCTTAAGAGATATTTATACTGTTGCTGGTTGTTGTCAAGGCTTACGCCTGAAGGTACGCAAAGCCCATAATACTTACCGCCTCCAGGGTCAAGAAAATTCCTGAAATAATTGCTCATTTGCTTAAACTAGAAGATGACCGACTTTAACAGCGAAAAAAATACCCCACAGGTATTTTTTCCGGCTGTCTCAAAAGACCTGCTTATGTTGCCTGCGGCTAGACTGCTATATCCAGGTTTTTTATCAAGTCATCCACAAAATCGATCATGGTCTCGCGCTGCGAGGAATCCGCATACATGATGCAGCTGCATCTCAGTTTCTGTTCGCTGCGGACCAGCAGTTCAAGGCGAATCCAGTCCGGTCCCAGCTCAAGGGCCAGATAAAAGGGAGCGCACTCTTCCCGGTGCTTCTGCTGCTCAGCTCCCCACAGATCAACTGGCAGGGGCAGCCAGAAAATCCCGTCCAGAGGACACTTGTATCCTTTTTCGTGCAGAAATGCTGTGATTTTGTCCATATCAGCCGGTCTTAGCTCCTGAATCATGTATGATCGCATTTATTTCCTCTTTTTCTCAATATGTGCGTTGTCCGGAATTTCTTCTTCATCGAGGTTGAAAATCTTGCGGGCCAGGTCGATGAATTTTTCCGACGAACCTTCTTCCCGGGCGCGTCTCTTTAAGAAAACAATAGGCTCGTGATACAGCTTGCCGACCAGTGACAAGGCCAGCTGCTCCATTATCTTTCTTGTCTGGTCGTCCACCCTGGGCAGGTTGCGCAGGGATCTTTTCACTTCCTTCAGGGCTATATCCTCGCCCTTGTTTAAAAGATCGACAATAGTGGGACTCAGGTCCAGAGAACTCAGCCATTTCTCGAACTTGTCCACCTCCTGTTCCACTATCTTTGCCGCCTTCAGGGCCTCCTCCCTGCGTCCGGCCAGATTTTCCTCCACAACCTCCTGCAGATCGTCGATATCATAGAGATATACGTTGTCCAGCTGATTGACATCCGGATCAATATCCCGGGGCAC
>SLAE01000126.1 GCA_007127015.1 Desulfonatronospira sp.
CTCGCCCGCACCGGCAGTTCCAGCTCTTCAATGGTTTTAAACAGCTGAGGATCAAGACCGTCTTCAGTATGCGGATCACCCGGACTGACATCAGCGTTTGTTTCATCGAAGTTTATGAATACACTCAGTTGATCCTTTAAAATTTTGGCGCTGTAGGCCAGAGCGTCTTCTGGCAATACAGAACCGTCAGTGAATATTTCCAGTATAAGCTTGTCAAAGTTGGCCAGTTGACCCACACGGGCCTGCTCAACCGTAAAAGCGACTTTGCGGATGGGTGAAAAGGTTGCGTCCATAGTGATCAAGCCAATCTCATCATCGAGGCCCTCATGCATCTCCGACGGGACATATCCTTTCCCCATGCGAACCTCCATATTGATAACCAGATCAACATCATCGGTTAATGTGGCTATATGCAGGTCCGGATTAAGCACTTCAATATTCTGATTTGTCTGTATCGCTCCAGCGGTCACCTGTCCTTTTTCATTGGCCGTAAGCTTTAGATGCTGCGGTTCATTTCTGGACATGTTGAACCGCACCTGTTTCAGGTTTAATACTATATCGGTCACATCTTCCACTACGCCGGGCATGGTGGTGAACTCGTGCTGGGCGTTTTCAATCCTTATGCCTACTATAGCCGCGCCCTGCAGTGAAGACAGCAGGATCCTGCGCAGGGCATTGCCCAGGGTGGTTCCAAAACCTCTTTCCAGCGGTTCACAGACGAATTTGCCGTAGTGTGCCGAGGACCTTTCATCCCGGACCAGGTGTTCAGGCTTGACCAGGCTGGACCAGTTCCGGGTATTTATGAGCTTTTCATTAGTCTGGATTATCATTTAAAGCCTCGGTGCAAAAAATTATGCCGTAATCACAAGCTGTATGCCATGATCCGGGTTGCGTGTTATTTGGAATAAAGCTCCACTATCAACTGCTCACTAATGGGGAAGGTAATGTCTTCCCTGTTGGGCAATGTTTTGATGCTGCCCTTGAACTCCTGTTCGTCAACCTCCAGCCAGTCCGGCGCGCCTCTACGCGCCAGAACATCCCGAGCTTCCTGAATAACGAGACTCTTTTTGCTTTTCTCAATTACCGCGATGCTGTCTCCTTCGCGTACCAGGATGGAGGGAATATTCACTCTTTTGCCGTTGACTGAAAAATGACCGTGACGTACCAGTTGTCTGGCCTGGGCCCTGGAGTTGGCAAATCCCATACGATAAATTACGTTGTCCAGCCTTCTTTCGAGCATAATTAAAAGGTTGGCCCCGGTTGCGCCTTTCCTGGAATCAGCAATTTCAAAGTAGCGCTTGAATTGACCCTCGAGAAGGCCATACATGCGCCTGACCTTTTGCTTCTCACGTAATTGAAGCGCGTAATCACTTGATTTTTTTCTGGCTCGACCATGTTCTCCGGGAGGATAGGCCCTTCGTTCCACAGCACATTTATCAGTATAGCAGCGATCGCCTTTCAGCAGAAGTTTAGTTCCTTCCCTGCGGCAAATTCTGCACTTGGATTCCGTATATCTGGCCAAAGCGTATTCCTCCTTTTATACTCTGCGTCTTTTGGGCGGACGGCATCCATTATGGGGAATGGGGGTAATGTCCCGGATAAAGGAAACCTTGAATCCGGAAATATTTATCGCCCGCATTGCCGATTCGCGCCCGGCCCCCGGACCTTTTACCAGTATGCCCACAGTACGCATACCGTTTTCCTGGGCCATTTTAGCTGCAGTCTCAGCCGCTTTCTGTGAGGCAAAGGGTGTTCCTTTGCGTGATCCCTTAAATCCAACTGTTCCCGAACTGGACCAGGAGACGACGTTACCTGCCGGATCGGTAATGGTCACCACGGTATTATTGAAAGAGGCATTAATATGCACAATACCGGTGGGAACATTCTTCTTTTCTTTTCTTTTCTTTACTTTCTTGGGCTTTGCCATCGAAAATCTCCGGATTATTTCTTTTTCTTAATAGTTGTCTTTTTCGGTCCCTTACGGATCCGGGCATTCGTATGCGTACGCTGCCCTCTCACCGGCATGGACCTGCGATGCCTGAGCCCGCGATAACAACCTATGTCCATAAGGCGCTTGATATCAGCACTGATTTCTCTTCTCAGATCGCCTTCAACTTTGTAGTTGTTTTCCAGCTCAGTGCGTATGACGTTGACTTCCTCAGGGGACAGGGTCTCCGTCTTCCTGGTCCAGTCCACACCGGAAGCATCCAGAATTTTAAGCGAAGTTGTCCGGCCTATTCCGTAGATATAGGTCAGGGCAATGCCGATTTTTTTCCTTTTTGGTAAGTCTACTCCAGCTATGCGTGCCATTATTACACCACCTGCTATCCTTGTCTTTGTTTGTGTCGCGGATTGCTGCAAAGTATGCGCAGTACGCGCTTGCGTCTGACCACTTTACACCTGGCGCACATTTTTCTGACCGATGGTCTGACTTTCATAATGATAACCCCCAAACGTTAATCCAAACTACTGAGTATTTCCGGGCCATCCCTGGTGATGACCACGGTATGCTCGAAATGAGCTGATAAGCTTCTGTCCTTTGTTTTGGCTGTCCAGTTGTCCGCCATGATTTCCACTTGATCCGAACCAAGGGAGAGCATTGGCTCTATGGCCAGCACCATACCGGTTTTCAGGGGAATCTTCGGTCTGCGCCTGGGTACAAAATTGGGCAGCTCGGGCTTTTCATGCAGGCTGGCTCCGATGCCATGGCCTACGAAACGTTTTATTATCGAGCATCCGTGAGCTTTGGAGTATTTTTCAATAGCTCCTGAAATTTCGTAAAGATCATTGCCCGGGATGGACCTGCTGATTCCCTCATAAAGTGCCTGCCTGGTAACCTTTATCAGATTATCCGCTTCCGCTGATATTTCGCCAATCGCAAATGTTCTGGCTGAATCTCCAAAAAAACCGCGATGCTGCACTCCCATGTCCACACTTAAAATATCTCCTGACTTAAGTTCGTCGGTGTTTGGAAATCCATGCACGATCACTTCGTTTACCGAACAGCAGAGAGTATACGGAAATCCCTGGTAGCCCTTGAAAGCCGGCTTGACATTAAATTCCTCGCACAGCTTATTCGCCGCATCTTCCAGTTCCATTGTACATATGCCTGGCTTTATCCGTCCCTCAAGCTGATCAAGGATCAGGGCCACGATCCTGTTTGCTTCTCTTAAAATGCTTATTTCATAATCATTTTTTATAAAAATGCCTCTGAATTTCTTCAAATCTTAGCGCCTTCCCTTGATCCTGGTTTTTGTCATGAGTCCCTCATAGTGTCTGGAAATAAGATGGGACTGAAACTGGGCCATAGTATCCATGGCCACAACCACGACAATCAGAAGAGCTGTACCTCCATAATAAAAAGGAACGTTGAACTCCTTGATCATGAATACCGGAAGCACGCATACCAGCGACAGATAAATGGACCCGCTGAAAGTCAGCCTGGACAGAACGGAATCAATATACTCCTTGGTTTTGAGTCCAGGCCTGATTCCGGGAATGAATCCTCCCTGTTTTTTCAGATTGTCAGCTATGTCCTTGGGATCAAATATTATCGCTGTATAGAAAAAACAGAAGAAAATGATCAAAGCCACAAAAACCAGGTTGTAAACCAGTGAATCAGGCTGCAGGTTATTGGCCACTGCCTGCAAAGGTCCTGCCGGAGAAAAGCTGGCTATGGTCGCCGGAAACATCAGTATCGACGATGCAAAGATTGCCGGTATGACTCCGGATGTATTCAGCTTGAGCGGCAGATGGCTGGTTTGACCTCCATACATCTTGCGTCCCATCATCCGCTTGGCGTAGTGAATAGGCAGTCTGCGCTGCCCGCGCTCTACAAAGACGATAAAGAGCAGAACTCCGGCTACAATGGCCAGCACGAAAATACCCATGAACAAAGTCAGTTCGCCGGCGGTAAACAGCTGGTAAACATTGGTCAAAGCACCAGGAAAACCTGCGACAATGCCTGCGAAAATGATCAGCGAAATTCCGTTGCCAAGACCCCTTGCGGTAATTCTTTCTCCAAGCCACATTATGAAAATGGTGCCGGCAGTCAGAGTGAATACCGTTGTCAGTCTGAAAGCCCAACCCGGATCAAGAACAACAGGAGAACCGTCAGGGCTTCTCATGGTTTCCAGTCCGATGGATATGCCCATGCCCTGAACCAGAGTAATCATAACCGTGCCGTATCTGGTCCACTGGGTGATCTTTTTCCGCCCGGCTTCGCCCTCTTCTTTTTTCCACCTGTTCAGGGTCGGACTGACAACTGTCAACAGCTGCATGATAATGGAGGCGGAAATGTAAGGCATGATGCCCAAGGCGAATATGGAGAAATTTTTCAGCCCCCCTCCGGCAAACATATCGAACAGACCGAACAGGGTGTGTTCGGCCCCGGCAAAGAACTGAGAAAGCGCCAGGCCGTCGATTCCGGGAAGCGGAATATGCACTCCGATGCGGTAAACACCGAGAATAAAAAAGGTAAAAAGGACCTTGTTCCGCAGGTCCTTGAGGCCGGATCCTCCAGGTGGCGTAGGCTGTTTCAAAACTGCTATCCTTCCAGAGCTTTTACTTGTCCGCCGGCTTTATTTATTTTGTCTGCGGCTGATTTGCTGAACTTATGGGCTGTAACCTCTACTGGAAAGTCAATCTCGCCGTCTCCCAGTATTTTTACGGCACAGCGCTTGTGCACCAATCCTCTGGAATAGATATCATCCAGGCTGATCGACTTTGCTCCTGGAAAATGACTGACCAGCTGGGTAATATTCAGTGTGGCGTACTCTTCCCGAAAAATATTTTTGAACCCTCTTTTGGGAAGGCGTCTGGCCAGGGGCATTTGGCCACCTTCGAACTGAGCAGGTATGCTGGCACCTGCTCTGGATTTCTGACCTTTGTGCCCTCTTCCGCTGGTCTTTCCTTTTCCGCTAGATTCTCCCCGGCCGAGTCTTTTCCGGGATTTTTTTTCCTCTGCGAATGGGTGCAAATCATGCAGGTTCATTACTTGATCACCTCTAAGAAACAATTAACTTTTCTAATCATGCCCTTAATGCTTGGATTATCTTTTACTTCCAGTACCTGGTTTGGCCTTTTAAAGCCAAGAGCCATGAGAGTTCTTTTTTGATCTGGCTTCAAACCGATGAAACTCTTTTTCAATTTAATTTTCATAAGTAAATCTCCCTGCAGTCCGTCATCCCTAGATTACCTGACTGTAGCGTACTCCACATTCTGCCCGCGCAGCTGGGATACCTGCTCCGGACTGGTCAGCTGCTTCAGGCCTTCAATGGTAGCCTTGACCACGTTGTGAGGATTGTTGGTGCCGATGGCTTTGGTCAAAATATCGGTCACTCCGGCTGCTTCCATGGCAGCTCTTACAGGTCCTCCGGCAATGATGCCTGTTCCTTCTCCGGCCGGTTTCAAGAGTACTCTTGCCGCGCCATAGGCTCCGGTCACCTGAAACGGGATGGTTGAGCCGCTTAAAACAACCTTATGCATGGATTTCTTGGCCCTGTCAGTCGCTTTGCGAATGGCTTCAGGTACCTGATTGGCTTTGCCCAGACCATATCCTAAAGTTCCACGTCCGTCGCCGACTACAACCAGCGCGCTGAATCTGAATCTGCGGCCGCCTTTGACCACTTTGGCTACGCGATTCAAATGAACAATCTTTTCTATCAGTTCCACATCATTATGCTGCATGCAATACACCCCTTAGAAATTTAGACCGCCGGATCTGGCAGCATCCGCCAGAGCTTTAATACGTCCGTGATAGTGATACCCATTACGGTCGAAAACAACACTCTTAATATTCTGATCCAAAGCCTTCTTCGCCAGATTCTCCCCGACGCCCTTGGCTGTTTCAATGCTGAGTCTGGGAGAAGATTCAAGGTTGTGGCTTGAATAGGCGGCTAAGGTCGTGGCAGTCTGGTCGTCAACTATCTGGGCGTACAAATGCTTGTTGGACCTGAATATTACAAGTCTGGGCTTATCCGCTGTTCCTCTGATCTTTTTGCGAATGCGGATCTTGCGTTTGGCCCGCCTTTGATTTTTGGACAATTTCATGCTCTTACCCGTTATTTTTTTCCGGATTTACCGGCTTTTTGTTTTACCGTTTCATTTTCGTACCGGATGCCCTTGCCTTTGTACGGTTCGGGCGGTCTTACCCGTCTGATCACCGCTGCAGTTTCTCCGACCAGCTGTTTATCAATACCGGACAAGGTGATCTTGTTTCTTTCCGCTTTGGCTTCTATCCCTTTGGGCAAATCTATGCGTACCGGATGCGAATATCCCACGTTCAACACCAGTGTGCTTCCCTGCAGATCGACTTTATAACCGACTCCGATAACTTCCAGAACCTTTTGGAAACCTTGATGCACACCTGTTACGGCATTGTTGATCAGGGAGCGGCGCAAACCCCATTGTTCCCTGGCCTTGATGCTGTTATCAGCCTTACTGACCCGCAAGGTCTGATCTTCTATGCTGATGTTGACTTTAGGACTCAGATCGACTTTAAGTTCACCCTTGGGGCCTTTGACCAGCAAGCTGTCTTCAGCCTGTCTGATTTCCACACCCTGGGGAATCTTGATGGGTTCTACTCCTATGCGTGACATTTTAACCTTCCTACCAGATCTCGCAGATCAGTTCTCCGCCCACATTTTGTTTTCTGGCTGCATGACCGTCAAGCACACCGTGGGAGGTGGACATTATGCATATACCCAAACCATTTCGCACCAGTGGTATCTCGGCAGCAGGCACATAAACCTTGCGACCCGGCTTGCTGATTCTCTTGAGTCCCTTGATCACCGGTTTGCTTCCTGAATATTTCAGTACAACCTTTATATTTCTGTCCTCCGGCTGCACATCATGAATAAAACCCTGTTCAACCATGATCTCAAGAATTGCCAGTTTGTTTTTACTGGCAGGGACCATTACTTCTTTATGCAAAGCCATATGCGCGTTTCTTATACGCGTGAGCATATCGGCGATTGGATCTACAACGGGCATGAATTGCTCCTCTCTCTCGACTACCAGCTAGATTTTCTTACTCCCGGCAACTCGCCGGACAATGACATATTCCTGAAGCAGATTCTGCATATTCCAAAATGGCGCATATATGCCCTGGATCTGCCACACAAGGGACAGCGATTGTAGCGGCGCGCAGCAAACTTAGGCTTTCTCTGCGATTTTATCATTAAGGCCTTTCTAGTCAAAACCTGTCCTCCTTATTTTTTAAAAGGCATGCCCATTAATGCTAAAAGAGCCTTGCCTTCCTTATCGGTCGCAGCCGTTGTGACCACGGTGATGTTCATCCCCTTGGCCCGGTCGACTTTGTCCAGATTGATTTCCGGAAAAATGGTATGTTCCTTTATTCCCAGGGTATAATTTCCCCTTCCATCCATGCCTCTGTCCGGAAGCCCCCTGAAATCGCGTACCCTGGGCAGCGCGACATTTAAAAGCTTATCCAGAAAGGCCCACATTCTACCCCGTCTTAGAGTAACTGTGCAGCCGACAGGCATTCCTTCCCGCAGTTTGAAGGCGGCTATGGATTTTTTGGCCCGGGTGACCACGGCTTTTTGTCCGGCTATCAAGGAAAGTTCTTCAACCGCATCCTGAATCAATTTATTGTTCTGGCTGCCTTCACCCAACCCCATATTCAAGGTGACCTTCTGCACCCTGGGAATCTGCATGGGAGACTTGTAATTGAACTCCTTATGCAGGTTTGGAGATATTTCCTCCATGTAAAAATTATGCAACCTGAGCATTATGCCTCACTCCTAGAAATTTTCATCACATTTTTTGCAGTAGCGCACCTTTTCCCCATCGTCTGTCAGCCGGTAACCGGGCCTGGTGGGATTGGTGCAGGCATCACATACAAGCCGGAGGTTGGATACATGTACCGGCGCCTCCATTTCTTTTATGCCGCCCTGTTCCTGCTTGTATGGATTGGGCTTGACGTGCCTCTTGATTTTATTCAGACCTTCGACAAGGACTTTATCCTTGCTTTTAAAGATCTTGACCACCTTGCCGATTTTGGTTTTATCCTTTCCGGAGATGATCATCACTTTATCGTTCTGCTTGATTTTCATCTTCCTCATTTTACAAAACCTCTGGAGCTAGCGAAATTATTTTCATAAAGTTCTTGGCGCGCAGTTCCCTGGCAACAGGGCCAAAGATTCTCGTGCCGATAGGATCCATATTTTTATTCAGGAGCACTGCTGAATTATTATCAAAGCGAATGTGCGATCCGTCGGGACGACCGATTTCCTTTTTGGTGCGCACTACCACCGCCTTATAGATGTCTCCCTTCTTGACCTTGGCCCTGGGCATGGCGTCTTTGACTGAAACTACGACTATATCTCCAATCGAGGCGTACCTGCGTTTGCTGCCGCCAAGAACCTTGATGCAGGCAACGCTTTTGGCACCTGAGTTGTCTGCTACATCCAATTTGCTCTGTACTTGAATCATTTTATACCACCCTGTCCTTATCCTAAGGGCAATGCTTATCAGTATTTTAAACCCTTCAGTTGTCGCTCTCACTATACAATCTGCCGGTCCTTAACTGTCTCTGGACCATCCGGGCTCATCTATGCGGCAATTTAATCCGTCGACTTCATGTCAGTCATGACAGCTTATGGTTCTTTGCGCGTCTAGACAGCCTTTTCCAGTATTTTGTTCAGATGCCATCTTTTTCTGGCGCTTAGCGGCCGATGCTCGATTATCTGCACCTTGTCCCCGAGTTGCGATTCATTGAGGGGGTCGTGAGCCATGAACTTCTTCCTGCGCCGGATATATTTTTTGAGCAGGGGGTGTTTGACCAGTGTTTCCACGCGGACCAGAATAGTTTTATCGTTTTTTGCGCTGACTACATAGCCGATCATTTTGCGCTTGTTGGCAGTGGTCCCGGTTTGGTTATTCATTTCCTGTTCCTGCCTGTTTTTCATTGAGTATGGTAAGTATCCTGGCGATATCTTTTTTTACCTGGGGCAGTCTCTGGGTATTCTCCAACTGACCCGTGGAGTGCTGGAATCTGAGATTGAACAGCTCCTGCCTGAATCCCTGCAGTTTCTTATGCATCTCGCTTGTTGAAAGCTTTCGAATTTCATCTGCCTTCATCACGCTTACCACTCCTTCTCCACAATCACTGTTTTCACAGGAAGTTTATATGAAGCCCTTCGCAGTGCCTCCTTGGCCAGTTCAAGACTTACTCCCCTGATTTCGTAAAGGATTCTTCCTGGTTTAATAGGCGCGCACCAGCCAACAGGAGAACCCTTGCCCTTGCCCTGTCTGGTTTCAGCGGGCTTGGCTGTTATGGGCTTGTCCGGAAAAATCCTGATATATACCTTTCCGCCTCTTTTAATGTGACGCATCATGGCCACACGGGCTGATTCAATCTGCTGATTGGTAAGTTTACCAGGTTCTACAGCTTTCAGACCCAGATCCCCGAAGCTGACCTCAGAACCGCGGGTGGCCTTGCCTTTAATCCGTCCTTTCTGTTTTTTTCTGAACCTGACTTTTCTTGGACTGAGCATGGTTACTTAACCTCGTTTAATATATCACCTTTATAAATCCATACCTTGAC
>SLAE01000148.1 GCA_007127015.1 Desulfonatronospira sp.
CCTGTGAGCCAGATCTCCGTCATTGGTCAGAATCAAAAGGCCCTGTGAAAAGTAGTCCAGCCGGCCCACCGGAAAAAGTCGTAATTTTTTTAGATTTTCAGGCAAAAGGTCCGCTACCTTGGTTCTGCCCTGAGGGTCGTGCATTGTGGTCACAACCTGCACAGGTTTATTGAGCATGACATAGACCGGATCGCGTTCGAACAGCTGGTTTAATCGGATTTTCCTGCCGTTCACCTGAAGACTGTCTTTTTCAGGATTTACTTTTATCCCTGGCTCTCGCACCACCTGTTCGTTCAGGGTCACCCTGCCTGACTGAATCAACTCGTCGGCCTTGCGCCTGGAGCAGACTCCGGACCTGGCCAGAGCTTTATTTAGGCGTAGCTCACTCATCTGTTTAAAGATCGATTTAAAAAATATTCAGCCATTACTTTGTCATTGCAGACCTTATGTCTTCCACATGCAGCGCTGCGGCGCTTTCTTCCTCAAGATCAAGACTTAGACCGTATTTTTGCATGTAATCCATGCCCTGTCTGACAAACTGATCAAAATCAATTCTTTTTTCGATGCCCGGGCAATATTCCCTGGCCATTTCAAAACTGGATTCATCCATGAGATTGCCCCTGAAAAAAGGCCAGGCCCGGCAGGCTCTGGGCTTGACCGGATGGACCAGACATCCCTGATCCCGGATAAAAAAAACACACCAGCCGCTCTCATTTACACGCACAAATGATTTGGCCCCTTTTCTGCGGATAAATCTGTCCTTAAAGGAGACCAGATCCAGATCAAGATATTCGGCAATCTTTTCCTGCTCGGACAGATCAGCCACTATTCCCCCGGATCCCTGACAGCACTGTCCGCACATACGGCAGGTAAACGCTTTTAGGGAGTCATGCAATTTCAACTTCCTCCTGGTGATTGTTTAATCTTCTTTGCGAAAAAATCGTTAAATGAGTTATAAAAGGGTCTTTATCTCCCGCCTGCAATAATAATTTCTGATATGTACTACTGTCTGTTCTGAAGTATTTTCTATGCTCAGGGCGTGCCAATTAGCCGCTGATGTTCAGTCTTGATGCATCTGTCTTCGACCACTGCTATGGACTCGGATTTTAAAATCTTTCCGGCTTCAGGAGAAGAAATCCCAAGCTGCATCCAGAAGGCCAGGGGCGTATACCCTAGTTTGAGCACTTCTTTGGCATGTTCCGGACAATAGGCAGCCGCCCGGAAAAGATCAACTATATCCACTTTTTCAGGTATTTCGTCCAGGCTGGGATATGTTTTAAGACCCCAGACTGCCTGCCTTTTGGGATGCACCGGAATCACATTGTAGCCTGCCCTGATAAGATAGCGGCCCACCTGATCCACCGGCTGAGCGGGCTTGTCCTTGGCTCCGACTACTGCCACAGTGACTGCTGTTTCCAAGATTCTTTTTAGATCTTGATCCTTAAGGCCATCCAGCATACTATCTCCTATTAAAGTATCGATCATACACTATTTTATTTACGGATCAATTTCCGTTGAGCTTAAGGATAGATTATGCAGCGTATCAGCATAGACCAGGCCCGAAAGCTTTGGCAAGAAGAGAATTTATTCACTCTGGGCCGTTTGGCCCATGAAGTAAGATCAAGGCTTCATCCGGAAAAAATTGTAACCTATATTGTTGATCGCAATATAAACTACTCAAACATCTGTGTCAGCGCCTGCAGATTCTGCGCATTTTTCAGGCCTCCCGGCCATGAACAGGGATACCTGCTCTCCTTTGAAGAACTAAAGCAGAAAATTGAGGAAACCATTGCTCTGGGTGGAAGGCAAATCCTCCTGCAGGGAGGGATGAATCCGGAGCTGGATCTTGATTATTATCTGCGCATGCTTTCTTTTATCAAGGATAATTTTCCTGAACTTGCGGTGCATGGTTTCTCCCCCCCTGAGATTTACTATCTGGCACAGAAAGAAAACCTTTCCCTTGATCAGGTAATCGGCAGGCTGAAGAAGGCGGGTCTTGATTCCATTCCCGGCGGCGGGGCTGAAATCCTCTCAGACCGGGTACGCCGGATGCTGGCTCCGCGCAAATGCGGCTCCGGTCAATGGCTGGAGATAATGCGCGCGGCACATGAACAGGATCTTAAAACCACGGCAACCATGATGTTCGGACATGTGGAAAGCTTTGACGAGCGCCTGGAGCACCTGGAAAAAATCAGAGAGTTGCAGGATGAAACCAAAGGATTCACCGCTTTTATTCCCTGGACTTTCCAGCCGGGCAACACTCAGGTGCAGGCCGGGGAAACGTCTGCTGCCGAGTATTTGAAATTTCTGGCCCTTTGCCGCATTTTTCTGGACAATGTTTCCAATATTCAGGCCTCCTGGGTAACCCAGGGGGCACACGTGGGACAGATGGCCCTGCACTGGGGGGCCAACGACTTCGGCTCGACCATGATCGAGGAAAATGTCGTGGCTGCGGCGGGAGTCAGCTTCAAGCTGCCCGAGGAAAGACTTCGGCGCCTGATTCAGGGTGCCGGTTTTATTCCCCGCAGGAGAAAAATGGACTATACTGTAGTTGAATAGAGGTTAAAACCAAGGAGAGCTTATGTTTGAGAGTCTGGAAAGACTGCCCGGAGAAGAAATGGAAAAAAGGATCGAGGCTTTTAGAAGCAATATGCGCGAAGCCTGCCTTGATTGCGGGGCGGCCATGATCTTTACCCGGCTGAATATCTATTACTTTACCGGTTCATTTGCCAATGGACTCTTATGGATCCCCTGGGAGGGAGAACCTTTGTTCATGTGCCGCAAGGGTCTGGAGAGATTTCAGCTGGAATCGCCGCTTAAACGGGCGGCGGCTTTTAAATCTTACGGTCAGATAAAAGATATCTTATCCGAATACGGACTTTCGCTTCCGGAACATGTAGGCGCTGAAAAAATGGGTCTGCCCTGGGCCCTGGCTGAAAACCTGCAGAAGAAGCTTACCGCTTCCAGATTCATCTCCATAGATCAGGCCCTGGCCGCCACCAGAATGATCAAGACTCCCTGGGAAACGGAAAAAATGATTCTCTGCGGAAAAAGACATCACAAGGCCCTGTATGAAATCCTGCCGGACATGATCTCTCCGGGCATGACCGAACGAGAAATCAGCATGCAGGTCTGGCAGTGCTTTTTCTCCCAGGGACATCAGGGACTGATGCGCATGCAGAATTTCGGAGAAGAGATCTTTCTCGGACATGTGGCTGCCGGAGACAGCGCCAATTACCCAAGCGTATTCAATGGACCGGTGGGTCTTCGCGGCGAGCATCCGGCCAGCACCCAGATGGGCTATGCCGGCAAGGTCTGGCAGGACAACGAGCCTCTGATACTTGATTGCGGATTTGCACTGGAGGGTTATCAGACCGATAAGACCCAGGTCTATTTTCCCGCCGGATGGACTCCGCCTGATGAAGTCCGCAGGGCTCATGAACTGTGCATTGACATTCAGGCTGAGATAGCCCGTAATCTAAGGCCTGGAAACACTCCTTCAGATCTTTACCTAATGGCTGTGGAAATGGCTGAAAAAGCTGGATTTTCCGAAGGCTTCATGGGTCTTGAATACAATAAGGTCCCCTTTCTGGGTCACGGCATCGGGCTGGCTGTTGACGAATATCCCCCTCTGGCCAAAGGTTTTGAACAACCATTTAAGGAAAACATGTTTATGGCCGTTGAACCCAAGATCGGCCTTCCGGGCATAGGCATGGTCGGAGTGGAAAACACCTTCCGGATTACTGCGGACGGCGGTCAATGCATTACTGGAGACGTATTTGATGCTGTAAAGGTGTAATGCTTTGGGCTGCAAAGCAGGGCTTAGCAGAACTGCTGTTTAAGCCCCGGGGACAGGCGGGGCTTAAACAGCAGAATTTTTTAAGTCTTATTCCGCCTTCTGCACATACTTCATGCGCACTTCAAAAAGGAAGTCCTTCAGCAGCCGGGCTTCCTCCGGGGTCAGATTGCCTCTGGTCTTCTCTTCCAGCATGGCCAGAAGATCAATGGTCTGCTTGGCCATGGGCAGATTCTCCTGTGTCTGCCCGGTGCCGGGGTCGGGCACTTCTCCCAGATGGGTCAATGCAGAGGAGCTTAAAGAGAGCACAAAAGTGGAAAAATCCATACGGGGAAAAGTATTGTTCTTTTCCGCTGATGCTTTCTTATATTCCTCGGCAGCTCTTTTGCGCTCAATTTTTCGGGCCTCGCTCTCCTGACCCGGTTCGGATTCACCCTGATTTTCTTCAAAATTTATTCTGCGATCCGTAACCTTGATTTTTTCGTTGCTCTCATCCATAGCTCTTTCCTCCTTACTGGAATAAGCGAGAGTTAAATTAATCATAAACTGAGTTCATTGTCCTTGAATAAGCTTCCCAGGCCTTTTCCAGATAGTCCCTGGAGCCGGAGATTCCGCCGCAGCGCAGGTATGATTCGCGCAGAGCAAGAAGGCCTGCGAGCACCTCCTGCCAGCGGATACTGCCTGCATGTCCAATTCGGACAAGCCTGCCGGAAAGACGCCCCTGACCTCCGGCCATGATTACCTGGTAGTCATCTCTGGCTGTTTGTAAAAGGCGGTGCTGATCGATTCCTGGAGGAAGCATTACCGCGCTTGCGCTTAAGGCGTGGTTGCTTCGAACCAGAAGTTCAAGTCCCATCCGGGATATTCCATTGCGCACCATTGCTGCAAGCGCCTTGTGCCTCAGATGGTTTTTCTCCTGATCTTCCAGAAGCAGCCGCAGGCTCTCGTCCAGGCCAAGAAGCATGTTTACCGGGGGACCCCGAAAAGCTTTTTCAAAAAAATCTGTACCTTCCTCAATATCATCAGTCCAGGCTATAATGCCTCCTCTTTCAAGGCTTTTTTCATGGGCCTGCCAGCTTAAAGCCAGAAAAGACATCCCCGAGGGTAAAAGAGTGCCGGGTCCGGATGCACACAAGACGCAGTCAAGCCCCCACCGATCCATGAGCACAGGAGCAGAACCCAGCAGCCCTGTCGCGTCGATCACTGCCATTTTACCGCTTTGCCTGCACAGCCTGGCAATATCCTGAACAGGATGCATTGCTGTAGTTGACAAATCAACCGCCTGGACCAGTACAGCGTTTATTTCCGGCCATCTGGCCAGGGCATTCTCCACTTCCTTAGGCTTGACCGCCTCACCCCAGGTGATGGGCAGAGCCACCACTTCCAGGCCCTGTGCCTGGGCGGCGTTGGAGTATTGAAGTCCCTGCTCACCGGCCTCAACAACCAGGACTTTTTCTCCTGGAGCAAATAGAGCTCCCAGAGCAATGCGCATAACCCCTGCAAGACGCTCGGGCAGCACTAAGACCCGCTCTTTCGTCCCCAGCAGATCCCTAAGCCCGGACTGAATCCTGTTCATGACTGCCTGCCTGTCATCCAGGGACAATACACTTATGTCCAAGGCCATTGCCCTGCGAACGCTATCGGGCACCAGACCTTCCTCAGGGGTAAACATTAAAAACCTGTTCATCAAATCACCTGTCAACCATGCGCTTGCGCCCAGTTTTTACCAACTCCCCACTGCACCAGTAAGGGCACCTCAAATTTCTCCACCCGGGTCATGATCTCAGCCAGCCTTTCTCCGGCAGCATGGGCCGAAGAGTCTTCGACCTCAAGGAGCAGTTCATCATGAACCTGCAGGACCAGGTTGGCCTCCATTGACTTAAGCCTCTCATCACTATCTACGGCCAGCATGGCTTTTTTGATCACATCGGCGGCAGAACCCTGAATAACCGTGTTTACTGCAGCGCGTCTTGCCTGTTGAGCCAGATGTTCGTTTCTGGAGTTGATGTCCGGCAAAAGCCTGCGGCGTCCGGTAATGGTGGTCACATAGCCGTACTGCTGGGCCTGCTCTTCGATACTTTGATACAACTTGCGGACTTTTTCCAGCTTGCTGAAATAAACCTTAATGAATTTTTTGGCCTCTTCAATCGACATCGCCAGCTCCCGGCTCATTTTCTGCGGACCCATACCATAAAGCAGGCCGAAATTTATGGTTTTTGCCTTGCGTCTTTCTTCCTGACTCACCTGGCCTATATCCTTGTCAAACAGTAGTCCCGCAGTGCGCAGATGGATATCCTCGTTGGCCGCAAAGGCCTGAAGCAGACTGGGATCCCTGGACATATGCGCCAGAATGCGCAGTTCGATCTGCGAATAGTCAGCGCCTACGAGCAGTTTGCCCTCTGCGGCAGTGAAGCAGGCCCGCATCCTGATCCCAAAAGACCCTCTGATGGGAATGTTTTGCAGATTGGGCTTGCTGCTGGAAAGTCTGCCTGTTGCGGTAGCCAGCTGATTAAAGCTGGTGTGCAGCCGTCCTGAAGAGCATACCTTTTTCGGCAGAGGATCCAGATAAGTTGAACGCAGTTTTTCCAGGGTTCTGTATTCCAGGATCAACCCGATAATGGGATGATCACTGCGCATTGATTCGAGTACCGCATTGGATGTAGAAAAAGCGCCGGTCGGTGTCTTGCGCCTGGATCTCAGGCCCAAATCCTGAAAAAGCACCTGGGCTGTCTGCTGAGTGGAGCGGACATTAAATTCACGACCGGCCAGAGCATATATTTCTCTGGTCAGGTCTTTCAGCCACCGCTCCACTTGATCCAGAAAATCCCGAAAGGCGTCCAGATCAATATTCACACCGATCTTTTCCATGCGGCAAAGCACGGGAACAAGCGGCATCTCCAGCTCGTTCATCAGTGATTTCAAACCGGCGGCAGAGAGTTTGTTCTCCACCAGCCTGCCGATCTTAAGGGCTGCCAGGGCTTTGTTGTTTCTGTGCACCCCGGCTTCAGAAGCATATGTTTTAAAAATCCGGTCATAACTGTAATCCCTCTCCTCTGGATTCAGCAGGTAAGCTCCCAGCGTTATGTCCAGAAATTCAGAGACAGGCTCATCCATCCAGAGCGGATCAGCCTGATATAGATTTTTTAGATAAAACACAAATTTTTTGCATTCTTTAAGCTTTTCACGCACCTCCTGACCTTGATCCACCAGCCATTCACTGTCCTTAAGCGCCACCAGAAAACCGGATTCGACTGGAAACACTCCCGCTTCCTCTCCCAGTCCATCAGGCAGCTCTTCCTTATCCAGGGCCACTATCTTCTTCTCATCCTTGAAAACCTTATCTTTGGCGGATATGCCCGGATCTGAGGAAAATTCTTCGAGCAGAGACCTGAACTCATAACGGCGTAAAAATCCGGTAAATTCAAAAACGTCCGGCTCTTTGGATTTTAAATCTTCCAGGCTGGCCTGACGCAGGCAGTCATGTTTGAGCCGGGTTAATCTGCGGTACAGAAAAATATCCTCCAGATGCGCCCTTAACTTATCCTGCTCCTTGGGCTTCAGCTCCTCCATGCACTCCTTAAGATCCTCGAGAGTGGGGAACCTTTTCAGCCAGGTCAGGGCCGTCTTAGGACCTACCCCCGGAACTCCGGGAATATTGTCTGAAGTGTCTCCTACAAGCGCCTGATAATCAGGCCATTGAGAAGGATCTATACCTGTTTCCCGTCTAAAGCCCTCAGCATTTACCGGCTCGGAATTCTTGCTCCCCGGATCCCAGATATAGACATGCTCATCCAGCAACTGTTTTAAATCCTTGTCTGAAGCAACAATGATCACCGGGTGATCTTTTTTGTAGCAGCCGGCATATCCGGCAATAAGATCATCCGCCTCCACACCCTCGGACTTGAATTCCGGAACTCCAAGCAGGCGCACTCCCTCCATTAGTGGATCAATCTGCACATTCAGTCCCTCAGGCATTTTCATGCGCTTGGCCTTGTAAGGCTTATACAGCTTGTGGCGAAATGTCGGCCCCTTGCCATCCATAAAAAAGCCGATGTATTTCGGATTTTCCTCCCTGATTATTTTCAGAAGCATCCGGATAACGATGAAGATGGCATTGGTGGGGAAACCGTCCGATCTTTTCAGGTCGGGAAAGGCATAAAAAGCCCGGTATAAAAAAGAACTGCCGTCGATTAGGAAAACCGGTTCACTACTGTGCAGAATTTTTTCCCTGATCATGACTATGGCTTGGTATCCACAATATTATTAATGTTCAGATTGTTGAGCTGCAGAACAGGTTTGGGCCTTCCTTTCTTTCTGCTTCGGACCTCGCCCAGGCGCTGAAGAATGAACTGCTGAGCGTGTTTCTGGTCAATTTTTTCCAGAGGAATTTCAGCCCTGGCCATCTGTTTATGCCCTCCTGCCGGCCCTACATCCTTGAACATCTGGGAGGCCAGCTTGCCCATATCCTTGTGCAGGCCGTCGCCTCTGAAAATGATGATCAGCTTCTCATCATGTATGCCGCTGACGATATCCCAGGAAATGTTATGCACACGCAGGAAGAAGTCAGCCAGGATAACGAGTATGTCCGGTGAATCAACCTTGCCCATGAAAATGCTTGACCCATTGCCAAGAAGCTTGATCTTGCGAAAAGCCAGTGAAAAATATTTGAGCCATTCCTTGTGGAATTCGGAACGCACTATCTTTTGCAGAATTAATGGATCATAAAACTTGGTCAGATGTCTGAAGGCCCGGACGTCGACGTCTGAAAACTTCCTCTCGAAGCTCTGCGTGTCAGTTTTTATTCCGTAAAGCAGAGCCGTGGCCAGAAGTTTTCCCGGCCTGATCTTCAGATTGTACAGGTATTCGGTCAAAAGTGAGCTGACAGCACCGTATTCAGGTACGATTTCCTTGTATTCCGCCTGGACAGGATGGTTTTTGTCCAGAGGATGGTGATCCAGAACCACGCTGAAATTAACCTTGGCAAAATCAGGATGATGATGAGGCTGGGAATCTACCAGAGCGAATCTGTCATACTGGGCCAGCAAAGGAGGAGTAAGCTTTTTGGTGGATATGCGCAAAAGCTTGATCATGGCCAGATTGTCAGGTCTGGAAATTTCATTGACATGCGCTATAGCAGCAGAATGCACTCTGCGGTAAAGTACCCGCTTAAGAGCCATGGCCGAAGCCAGTGCGTCCGGATCGGCATTGATCAATATGAGCAGACGCTCTTTTTTATTGAACAGTGCTTGAAGTTCGTTTATTTTTGTATCCAGGGTGCGAAAATATGCCATAATTCCTCTTCCAGGTTTGAGCCTTAATCCCGCTGCAAACCTTTAATTTTATTTATATCTTGATAAATCATATGGATGCATCCTTTAACCTGTGCGGCAAACAGATGCAATGTCATTTTTTTCAATCCAAGCCAATTGACTGACAGTTCCGGTACAGGCATTTTAACACCTGAAACGAATCGTTTTTTATATAAGCACAGAATGAAACGCGGTGAAGATAATGACTACCTGCAGTCTTAATCATTTTCTTATTAAAAATAGTTCTTGATTTCTTTTGTATTTACAGTTAATAAATTCATGCACTTAAAGGCATGAAGTTTGCATTTACACTCACATGTTAAAAGTAAAACACATTATCCAGCATCATTTCAATCC
>SLAE01000108.1 GCA_007127015.1 Desulfonatronospira sp.
ATCTCCTTGGCCAGAGGAGTTTCAACATGCTGCTGCAGATATCTGCGCAATGGCCTGGCTCCATAAACCGGGTCATAAGCTTCTCTGGCAATAAAGTCCCTGGCCTGTTCGCTTAATTGTACGGTAATCTTTCTTTCTTCGAGCCGATAGCGGATCTGCTGCAGCAACAGCTCGATTATCTGTTTGATCTCTTCCACCAGCAAAGGCTTGAACAAGACTATCTCATCCAGGCGATTCAGGAACTCAGGCCGGAAATGAGCTTTGACCGTGTTCATGACCTGCCCCTGAACCTCTTCTTTTAAATGTCCTTCAGGCGTAATACCTTCCAGGAGGTATTGCGAGCCAAGATTTGAAGTCATGATTATCACTGTATTCTTGAAGTCGATGGTTCGGCCGTGACTGTCGGTCAAACGTCCGTCATCCATAATCTGCAGAAGTACATTAAAAACATCGGCATGAGCCTTTTCCACCTCGTCAAACAGGATAACGCTGTACGGCTTGCGTCGAACCGCCTCGGTAAGCTGTCCTCCTTCATCGTATCCCACATAGCCGGGAGGCGCGCCGATCATTCTGGCTACAGTGTGTTTTTCCATGTATTCGGACATGTCCAGACGAATCATGTTGTCCACGGTATCAAAGAGATTAAGGGTCAGGGTTTTGGACAGCTCGGTCTTGCCTACACCCGTAGGTCCCAGAAAAAGAAAGGAGCCTATGGGACGCTGTGGATCCTTAAGCCCTGATCTGGCCCGGAGAACCGCGTCAGATACCGCATCAACCGCCTTGTCCTGACCTATGACCCTTTCATGCAGAATTTCGCCCAGCTTAAGGAGTTTCTCCCTTTCTCCTTCCATAAGTCTGGTCACGGGAATACCTGTCCATTTAGAGACAATCTCGGCCACGTCATCGGGTCCGACCTCTTCCCTGAGCAAAGTGTCTCCGCCTTCACCTGAAAGCACGGCTTCCTTTTCCTCCAGTTCGCGTTCAAGCTGGTTAAGCTTTCCATACCTGAGTTCAGCAGCCTTGTTTAGATCGTAAGCGCGTTCGGCATTTTCAATTTCATGCTTGGTTCGCTCAATCTCTTCCTTGATGTTCCGCAGAGAATTTATGGATTCCTTTTCCAGTTCCCAGCGGCTTTTTAGACCAGTCTGCTCTTCCTTGAGATCCGCAAGTTCCTTTTTAAGCTTATCCAGTCTCTCCCTGGAAGCTTCGTCCTTTTCGCGCTTCAAGGCTTCCTGTTCAATCTCAAGCTGCATGATCTTACGATTTATCTCATCAAGCTCTGTAGGCAGAGAATCTATTTCGCTTCTTATTTTGGCCGCTGCTTCATCGATGAGGTCAATAGCTTTATCAGGAAGAAAACGGTCTGAGATGTACCTGTGCGACAGTGTGGCGGCAGACACCAGGGACGCGTCACTGATGCGTACTCCGTGATGAACCTCAAATCTTTCCCTTAGGCCCCTCAATATGGAGATCGTATCCTCAACACTCGGCTCATCTACGATCACTGGCTGGAATCTGCGCTCAAGAGCTGGATCTTTTTCAATATTCTTGCGATATTCATCAATAGTGGTCGCTCCAACACAATGAAGCTCACCGCGGGCGAGCATGGGTTTCAAAAGGTTGCCGGCATCCATGGCTCCTTCCGCCTTTCCGGCTCCGACAATGGTATGAATTTCATCAATGAACAGCAAAATCCTGCCTTCTGACTGCTGCACCTCTTTTAGTACCGCTTTAAGCCTTTCTTCAAACTCGCCTCTGTATTTTGCTCCCGCGATCAGCGCTCCCATATCCAGAGCGAAAATGGTCTTGTCCTTTAACCCTTCCGGGACATCCCGATTTAGAATTCTTTGAGCCAGTCCCTCGGCAATAGCTGTTTTGCCTACACCCGCTTCACCAATAAGTACTGGATTATTCTTGGTTCTCCTGGACAAAATCCTGATGCAGCGCCGGATCTCACTGTCCCTTCCGATAACAGGATCGAGCTTGCCCTCTTTGGCCTCCTCCACAAGATCCCTGCCGTATTTTTTAAGCGCCTCGTAGGTTTCTTCCGGAGATGAAGATGTAACCCGCTGGTGACCACGCACTTCGGTCAATGCAGATAGAACCCTGTCCTTATCAACCTTGAATTCAGCTATGACTCTGCCTGTCCCGGTGGACGGAGATTCGTCCAGAATGCACAGAATAATGTGTTCAATGCTTACGTATTCATCCTGCATGTTTTTGGCCAGATCCTGGGCATTGATCAGCAGCTTGTTCAACCTCTGGGTCACAAATATCTGTCCTGGCTGGGTTCCGGGGCCGCTGACCCGGGGCATCTTTTCCAGCTGCCTTTCCAGGGCAGTACTCAGTGACTGGCTGTCATATCCGGCCTGTTGCAGCAATCTTGAAGCCAGTCCCTGGTCCTGCTCGAGCAGGGCCTTGAACAGATGTTCGACGTCCACCTGCTGATGCCCCAGTCGCAAGGCAATATTCTGCGCCGCGGATATGGCCTCCTGGGATTTTTGGGTAAACCTGCTTATATCCATAATTATTCTCTCCTGATTGTTTTCATATCAATCTGCGCAGCTGCTGGATCTCTTTATCCTGGCTTTCAATGCGCTCAAGCAGATCCACAATTATCATTCCTCCAATTGTGGACAGCTCAAAATCTCTGCATATACGCACAAGTTTCTGGACCCTGAAAATTTCCTTTACAGGAAAATGATAATTTTCAGAAGAAGTCTGAACTGATTCCACCCAGCCCATTTCCAACAGTTCGCTGAGCATGTATGGATTTATTCCTGTAAGCTGAACGAACTGAGACCAGTGTATCAGTTTTGATCTGATCAAGGCGCCATTTCTTCGTTTATCAATATAATCGGACATGTTATCCTCCCTGAAATAACCGCTACTCCCTGGGGTTAAAGCTGGAAACTTCGGAAATCTTCGTCCATAATTCCTTTTCTTCATCAGAAAGTTTCCTGGGGGCCTTGATCATTATTCTGACCAATTGATCCCCTTTGCCGGTCCCCCGGCCAAGCCCCTTGCCTTTAATGCGCATCTTCTGTCCACTGCTGATGCCTGCCGGAATATTCATTTCCACCCCTCCTTCCAGCGTGGGGACACGAACCTTGGCACCAAGGGCTGCCTCCCAGGGAGCCAGAGGAAGATCATAAATTATATTATTTCCATCTATTTTAAATAGAGGATGCGGAACTATTTTCACTTTAAGAAAAAGATCGCCCGCTCTGCCTGTTCCGCTGCCTGGTGACCCCTGTCCTGAAAGTCTTATCTTACTTCCATCCTTGATGCCCGCGGGCACGTTGACGTTCAGGGTTTTTGTCTGAAAATCGGGCCAGCCGTCAGCACCGATCACCTGTTCCTGCAGGGTTATATTTTTTTTGCCTCCATGATAGGCATCTTCCAGAGTAAGTTCCAGGGCTGCTTCCACGTCCTGTCCTCTGGCAGAAAACCCGGCTCCGGAAAAAGGGTCTGCTCTGAAACCCCTTGATGTTCTGGCTCCAGCTTCCCGAAAATCGCCTCTCTGCCGTCCGAAGCCCCCAAAGATTGTCTCAAAGAAATCGCTGAAACCGCCCATGTCAAAGTCTTGTGCGCCTGTACTCCGGAAATCAAAACGTACATCCTCATATCCCGGAGGCGGCTTGAAATCCTGGCCATGCTGCCAGCCGGGACCTAAAGCATCATAATGTTTTCTTTTCTCGGGATCCTTAAGAACCTCATAGGCTTCGTTCACTTCTTTGAATTTATTTTCCGCTGACGGATCGTCCGGATTGAGATCGGGATGATATTTTCTGGCCAGCTTCTTAAAGGCCTTGCTTATTTCTTCCTGGCTTGCTTTCTTATCCACACCCAGGATTTTATAATAATCCTTGAATTCCATGACATTAAACTCCCTTGCTGAGCAAGTTTTGAGAAAATCCGGCAAAAAATCTGATTATAGTACTTAAGTCTATAATAAATTTAGTCAAGTTGTGTTTTTCGCCTAAAAAAAGTAAAAAAAATAGCCGGGGACGACTGTTTTCGACCCCGGCTTCTTAAAAATTCCCTCTAAATTAGTTCATCCAAGCCTTTTGATGATTTCCATGGCCACTTTTCTCCCTGATCTGAGCATTCCTCCAAAGACAGGACCCATTCTAAAGGATCCAAAAGTGGCATTAGCGGACATTCCGCAGACATAAACCCCTGGAAATGCCTCTTTGGTGTTTTCCAGAGTATGCTGTTCAGCCAATTCAGCCCACATGGACTTTTCCCCCTCAATTTTGCCCGAAGGTGTTTTCAGGCGTACATCCATCTTGCGTTCAATAACCTTCATGATTTCCACCGGATGCCCTGTAGCTTCGATCACGTAACTGGAACGGATGGTCAACGGATCGACATGCAGGCCCGCGCTTTCCACCGCGGACCAATTTATTACCAGCCCGTTAACCATGTTTTCGCGAATGAGCACGTCCTCAATACATATAAGATTAAAAAATCTGGCACCGGCTTTGGCTGCTTTTGAGCCCAGTGTACATACAGCTTCAACTGAATCAGCTGTATAGTATCCCGGCGCGAATTCAACTGAAGAAATTTCAAGTTCATCAAGAATCTCTTTGGCCTCCTTCTGGACAACTATCTCGTTGAACATCATTCCTCCGCCCCACATACCTCCGCCAGGGGCAAGGCCGCGTTCAAAAACAGCAGTCTTTTTACCAGCCCCGGCCAGGTAGTAGGCTGCCACCATTCCCGAAGGACCAGCCCCGCAAACAGCAACATCAAGTTCCAGACAATCCAGAAGTTTTTTAGTATAAGCCTCAATAATTCCTCTTGAGATGACAATTTCATCCAGACCCATGGCAGCTCTCCTTTAATTTTATATTTATTTGATTTTTCGGAACGAAAGGAAGAAGTTTATTAAAAACTTTGATCTCCAGCTGGTGCTGCTGCGGGCAGCACAAAAAAAAGGCTGTTTCCTTTTGGGAAACAGCCTGGATAAATATTATAATGCGCTGCAGTACGCATCAATCATTTATACCAAAGCCGCTTCCCTACGCCGGCATTATCCGGATCAGGTATGAGGGGTCTTTCGGAAACATCCGAAATCTCAGGCACTAAACCGCCCCCAGCGACATATTCTCCATAAGATCAATTCTGGAGCATAAAAGAACAATAATCAAGCAACTCTATCCGGCTCAGGCCGGGCTGGAAAACATTCGAGACATCCGTCTAGAACAATCTGTTTTTAAAAACAAGACAAAAAAGAAGTGGACAAAAACTCCTGGATTAATGTTCATGAAAAAATTGAAATTATGCTTCCAGTTTTTCGGCCACAAAGTCCCAGTTGACCAGATTGTCCAGCACTGCCTGGACATAGTCCGGTCGACGATTTTGATAATCAAGATAATAGGCATGTTCCCAGACGTCTATGGTCAGCAGGGGCTTGTTGTTCCTTGTCAGGGGCATCTCCGCGTTGGGTGTTTTGGTTACCTTGAGCCGATCTCCATCCAGCTCAAGCCATGCCCATCCGCTTCCGAACTGAGTTGTGGCCGCAGAGAAGAGCTCCTTCTTGCACTCGTCAAAGGAGCCGAAAGCGGTTTCGATTTTTTGCATTAAAGCCTGGGACGGCTCTTTTCCCCCTGCCGGATTAAGACAATGCCAGTAAAAGGTGTGGTTCCATACTTGTGCGGCATTATTAAACACTCCGACTTTATCCGGCTGTCTGAAAGTATCGATTATTAATTCTTCCAGAGGTTTTTGTGCCAGAGGTGTTCCCTTTATAAGCTTGTTCAGATTGTCAACGTAAGTCTGATGATGTTTGCCGTAATGAAATTCAAGCGTTCTGGCCGAAATTACCGGTTCGAGCGCGTTCTGGGCATAGGGTAGATCAGGAAGAACATGTACTGCATCTTCTTGGCTCATTGCTGAAACCTCCTAATGGTTTTAAGGCTCATAATATTTTTGCGGAAAACTGCCTGCCTTCTGACTCATGAAACAAACATAAAAAAAATAGGCATTGAATATTGCTTGGCAAGCAAGTTTACTTCATTCCAGCTGGTGCCAGCCTTTCTGCTCCCCTCCTACCTGCAGGGCTACATACAGTATGGCTACCCCTGTAAGACTGCCCAGAGCCTGAATTCCCACTCCAAGCTGCAGATAAAGAAATACAGCGATCACACTTGAAAACAGATATCCCCAGAAGGCCCATTTTTTCCACATGAAAAGAGCTATACCGAACACTATGTTCAGCACCGCAAGCAAACTCAATCCGGCAAACACCCATTCCGAAGCTCCAGGAAACTCCTCCATCATTATCTCCCTCAAATAAACCTGCCTGAATGCTTCAAAGCTGTTTGCCGCGATAATCACGATCAGCCAGAGAGTAAGGAAAATGTGACGCTTTCTTTCCTGCATTAACTACTCCTGTTTTAATTTTCATCGTTGTCAAATTAGATCAGCCTTCTGACAGGAAAATCAACCCTGTCCGTATTCACATGAGTAACCAGATTATTAATTTAACTTTAAAAGCATTCAAAAGGCAAGCTTCACCAAAGGGTCGAACAAAGCCTGGGACAGGAATAATTATTGGCGCATCAGGATCATGCAGGTCTTCAAAAAGCCGTTCTGGACTGTTTACGCAGGAAAGAGTAACAGCTTTGATCTTCATAAAAAATCGCGGAGGTGGAGAACATGCAGTTTGAAGAAGCCGGAACCGGGCGTATTTTCATTCTCAGGCTGGAGCAGGGAGAGATCATCCATACTGTGATTGAAGATTTTGCTTCCAGACATAAAATTAAGAGAGCAGTACTGACAGCTATCGGCGGTGTGGACAGAGAAAGCAGGCTGGTGACCGGGCCGGAAGACGGCCTGGCCAGACCGGTCAGACCCATGCTGCACAGCCTTGATGACGTTCATGAAATAGTTGGTGCCGGAACCATATTTCCTGATGAGCAGGGTAATCCGGTTCTGCATATGCACATGGCCTGCGGAAGAAAAAATTCCACCGTTACAGGCTGTATCCGTCCAGGAGTTGCAGTCTGGCAGATCCTGGAAGTTTATCTGCAGGAAATTACCGGCACAGGCGGATTACGCAGGCTCAATCAGGAACTGGGGTTGGGAGTACTTGAAGTTAATGATTCCAAAGTCCGATAAAATTAATTCATGCTTTCAGGATTTCTTGATGTTCTGAACTCTTTGATCAATTTTTCAGCTGTCCGCAGCTCTTCCGGGTTGAGTCCGGTTTCAATTCTGTCTCTGTTTATTTCGGCCTGATCAAAGCCTTGTGAGGCGGACAGAGAAAACCATTTAAATGCTTTTACATGGTCAATTTTTACGCCGCGGCCATGCAGGTAAAAAAGCCCCAGTGCGTTTTGAGCCAGAAAATTATCCTGCGCGGCTGCCAGACTGAACCACTTGTATGCCTGACTAAAATCCCGGCGCGCACCCAGCCCCTGAGAGTAATGCAGACCCAGATTTGTCTGAGCATACGCATTGCCCTGCTCTGCTGAAATTTCAAACAGCTCCATTGCCCTGGAATAATTCCTGCGTACACCTAGACCGCGGGCATAAAGTTCTCCCAGATTATTTGCCGCTTCCGGACAACCCTTTTCCACAAGCGGCAGATACAATTTTACGGCTTTATTCCATTTTCCCAGTTTATAAGCCTCATGCGCCTCTTCGAGTTCCGCAGAATATATATCAGAAAGACCAAAAAATAATGGACATAAAACAAAAACGCTGATCAAGACAGTCATCTTCAATTTACGCATTAATTCCGCTCCTTGCATTATTGATTCTGCTGACCATTACCCCTCCTGCCAGAAGCTGCATAAGATGATAAAACATGATCGGGAGCAGGATCACCCCCAGACCGGAATGATATTCGAAAATCAGATTGGCCATAGGCACTCCCGCGGCCATGGTCTTCTGAGGAGCGCAAAATAAAGCAGCCATTGCATCGAAATGATCAAAACCTGCCGCCCTGATCCCCAGAACAACCAGTCCCAGAACAAAGGCCAGAAATATGGCTGATCCAACAGCAGCCAGAACAGCCACCTCCGCTCCTTCACGATTCCATACTCCTTCCTGCCATGAATTGGAGAAGGCTGCATAGACCAGGAAGAGGATGATCAAGCTGCTGGCCGTGGAAAAAAATTTTTTATTGGCGTCTAACCAGTTCGGGCAAAGCGGTCTGACGATCTGACCGGCCAGCAAAGGAGCCAGCAGAAGCATGGAAATATCAATGAGCAAACTTCCCAGAGCAAGGTTTATCCCCCCAGCCTGGAGCCAAAGGCTCACCCACAGCGGGGTGATGAGTATCCCTGCCACGTTTGACAGACTGGAATTGAAAACCGCTCCGGCCACATTGCCCTTGGTCAGAAAGGTATAAGCAACAGAAGTGGCTATGGTTGTGGGCAATACGGCCAGAAAGAAAAAACCTGTCTGCAGGTCCTCGGATATAAATGCGGATGTACTAAGAAGAAAAAGCAGTGTACAAATGGGGATGACCAGGAAGATAAACGACTGGACAAAAAGATGCAGCCTCCACTGCAGAGCTCCGGATTTCAGAGCGGCAGGGGACAAAGTAAGTCCCTGAAAAAAGAAAATCAGGATTACACCCAGCCTGGTCGTGATTTCGCTGCGCAGCAATCCTCCCCTCGCTCCGGGTTCTGAAAAGAGCCAGGCCAAAAGAATCGCTATCAGGAGACCCGCCAGGAACCAGTTATTTCTTATCCACATAACCAATGAAGAATTCATAGCATCAAATCTGATCCGGACCATTCTTTACCGGCCTGACCCGCAATGTGAGACCCTTATGATCGATGACCACCACTCTGGTTCCGGAAGGTATGGGAACATCTCCAATACTTCTGGCCTTCCAGATCTCTCCGCGGATATATATCTGTCCCACCGGATCAAGCGGCAAACGGACCAGGGCTTCAGAGCCGTGCAGTTTGCCGGCCATATCCGTAAGTCCCGGCTGAAGCGCTGGCTTATAAAAAGGATAAAGAAGGACATCCTTGATTATTATAATCAGGATCACCAGAAAAGCTGTGAACGCGCTTATCCATTCCCTGTTCCAGGCAATCCAGAGCAGAGCAAGAATCA
>SLAE01000106.1 GCA_007127015.1 Desulfonatronospira sp.
GACAGTGGAAAATAGTAGGAATTGCCCCGGGCTTGAGCTTCTGCGTCCATCCTGGATCCTGTCAGCACATAATGAGAGACGTCTGCTATTGCGACATGAAGAACATATCCTTTTTCGCTGAACTCAACACAGATGGCATCGTCAAAATCTTTGGCCTTGGCTCCATCAATGGTCACAAAGGGCATGGCCGTCAGATCGCTGCGTCCCTGTACATCTTTTTCCTTTGGTTGATCAGGAAGCCTGTCTGCCTCTCTTAGAACTCCCTCAGGAAAATACTTGGGCACCTGATGGTTCTGTTTGACCACTTCTTCCTGCACGGACAATTCGTCTTCAGCACCAAGTACATTTACCGGCTTTCCAGCCCAGATCCGCGATTCCATCTGCTCCACAGGTTCAACAAGAACCATGAAGCCGGGAGTTAGTTCTTTTTGTGCATCTTCAATGATAAAGGAAAAATCCAGCTTGGGATCAGCCGGCTTGGCCAGAAAAAGCTCTGGGCCAACCTTTTTGATCACCTTGGCTGGAAGCTGCTTCACTGTTCTTTCAACCACGCGCACCACCCGGCCTTCCGGATTTTTGCCTTTTCTGCCCGGCAGAACGGATACCAGCACTGTGTCCCCGTGCCAGGCTTCCGTGAAATTGCGTGGATGAATGAAAATATCCCTTCGTCGCTGATCAAAGGGAACAGCAAATCCGACCCCGGATCTCTGGACTTCCAGAACCGCTTTTACCACCGGCAATTCATCGACCAGACAATAGGTTTTTCTGGCTTTGAATATGCGGCCTTCCTTCTGCAGGTTGCGCAGAATATCCTTCAACCTGCCGGTTTCTTTTTTGGCAACCCCCAGACCGTCCCTGATCTCACGCAGGCTCAAAGGTTTATTCATTGCCTTGAAGTGACCAAGTACTTTTTTCTGATCAAGTTTGCTCATAAAACACTTTCCGAACACATTGCATATTTATTCATTACTTAAAGCTTAAGAGCTTGGCAGGCTATGTCTACATCATGAAGCTCAGGCTTTCCCAAAGTTTATGCTCATCACCGGGTCGAAAATAAATTTTGGTCTGCATGATCCAGATATTTATTCCGACCAAGGACTTAAGTTTGACTGCGTCTTTTTGAGTACACAACAGATCAAAGACTCCTAACCTGCGGGACAATTGAGTTATAACCGGGATTATCCGGTTGCCCAGAGGATGATGGTCAGCATAGATCAAATGTCTGATTGGAGGATAACCTAGAAAATCGCAGGCTGAACTAAATATTTTTTGAGGTCCTGCAACTGCTGATAAAAGCAGATAATCTCTTTTTTCAATTCCTGATGACTCAGTCCTGCCTGTAAGAGCTTTGAGTTTTTTAACCTCTTGATCAAAAAAAATCACCGGACGATCAAATTTATGCAGCCTATCTTCAGCCAACTCCTGCATAAGACGCGCATCTTTTCCCTGTAGATTGACCAGGAAAATGTCCGCCCGGTGTAAAGCCTGCTCACCTTCGCGCCACCTGCCTGCTGGAAAAACCCTGCCCCATCCGTGACCCAGATCTGATGGGCTCAGCAGAACCAGGTCCAGATTCCTTTTTATGCGCAGATGCTGAAAGCCGTCATCAAGGACAAACTGCGTGGGGTTTAATCTTAAAGACCACTTAGCGGCTCTTATCCTGCTGGGATCTATGATCACCTTTATTTTTGGATTGATCCGGGACAACATCAGCGGCTCATCCCCGCATATTCCAGGATCATCTCCAGGATGAACCAGATATGGATATGATGGGGGATCTGCCTTATAGCCTCTGCTCAGCACTACGGGTCTCTGGCCGGCGGCTGCGAGTCGATTTATCAGATAGGAGCACACTGGAGTTTTTCCTGTGCCTCCCATGCTGATATTTCCTACAGAGACCACCGGCACCGGAGTTGACCAGGATTTTTCAAGCAGATACTCCTGCCTGGCAAGCATTGCCCGGGAATAGATCCGGCCCAGAAAGATTCTTAGAAAATCAAATTTTGGCTGCAGCTTTTTATATATCAAGATTTTGCTTGCTGCTTCCCGTTTGTTTTTTGCTGAAACAAGAAATTAAAATGATCTGCAAAAGAAACATCCAGGTGACACCAAAAAAACCGGCTTTCATTAGCTTGTAACCGTTGTGATACACTTTGACCAGAACAACAAATGATTAAAGAACAAGTAAAACAAATGGATTGAACAGTCAGCGGTGCTGCAATCCTAATAAGAAACCAGCACGGGAAGAGAGCAGCAGAATTGGTAGCCATCAATAAATCTAACCTATTTGGGGAACTTTATTTCTCTTTTTTTCCAGAGTTCCATCTCCTGCATCTTCTTGCGCCTGTCACGGGCCAAGGCCTTGGCTACCAGAGAAGTTCCCTTTTTGTATCCCCATTTTTCTTTATACTCTTCGGGCGTGAGTTCGTGTTTAGCCAGATGTTTTTTTGTCAACACCTTAAAAGGTTTGCCGCACTCCAGACAAACTACGCTTTTTTCCCGGATCGCCTTGGCCGGTTCCACTGCGGGAGCCGCCTGGGAACGCTCCATCGGCACTTCTTCAACTACGTTTCTTATTCCTTCTGATAAAGTTTTGATCATCGAGTTTATTTCATCCTCAGTCATATTACGTACGCTGGCTTGAGCCTTGACGATCTCCAGAGCCTCTCTTAAAGAGTCCTCCATTACCATATTCCTCCTTTTGCCTTTAGCTGTAAAAAAACACTATATTAATTCAAAGATCCACATGAAACAACCTTTTTGCAGCACAAAATTTTTCTTTACATCAAATATTTATCTAAGTAAAGTGTAAAAATACTTATACGCAAATAATGCATCAAATATCTCACTGTCTTTTTTTATTTTATGAATATCGTCCTGCCTTAAAATATTCATAAAATAATCTGCGGGCATGCAGATCCATATATTATTAAAGCTATAAAGGAAGCTCAATGCATAATATTTTTTATTGTCTCGCCCTCATCACCCCGTTTGTAAACTGGGCATGCATATTTTTTTGGATCAGCCGATCCTTCCAGCCCTCAAATTGAGAGTATACAAAACTTCAAGGTTAACATAGAAACCCGATTCAAACGCCTTTAATGTTAAAAGGCCGGAAGCGCGCAGAAACAGTTGAGGACAAAAAACCCTGCCTCTCGTGATCCTGGTGGAATTATGAACTGCTTGCCTCTAATCTACGCTTCAATTTTAGAAAAGACTGATCAGGTTTTTGCCTGTTTTTTTGAAAAATTGACCCGAAACTTTACTTAATTTAGGAGTTGATATGCCTACCCGTATGGATTTAGCCAATGCCATCCGTGTCTTGAGTATGGACGCCGTACAAAAAGCAAATTCCGGACATCCCGGAGCTCCTATGGGCATGGCTGACATGGCTACGGTCTTGTGGCTGGATTTTTTGAACCACAACCCTGCAAATCCTGCCTGGCCTGATCGCGACCGTTTTGTGCTCTCCAACGGTCATGCCTCCATGCTGCTTTATGCCTTGCTGCACCTTAGCGGATACAGTTTAACCATAAATGATCTTCTAAGTTTCCGCCAGCTTCATTCAAAAACACCCGGTCACCCTGAATTAGGCGTAACTCCAGGAGTAGAAACAACCACAGGTCCATTGGGACAGGGTCTGGCCAATGCTGTAGGCATGGCCCTCGCAGAACAGCTCCTGGCTGCTCGCTTTAATCGTGGTGATCTGGAAATAGTCAATCATTACACTTATGTATTTCTGGGTGATGGATGCCTGATGGAGGGGATATCGCATGAAGCCTGCTCTTTGGCCGGAACATGGAGGCTGGGTAAACTCATCGCTCTTTACGATGATAACGCCATCTCCATAGACGGACCCGTAGCCGGATGGTTTACTGAAGATGTACCCTCCAGATTTAGGGCCTATGCCTGGGATGTTATTAAAAATGTCGATGGACATGATCAAAAAGAAATATCTCGTGCCATTGAACGGGCCCGAGAGGTTAAAGACCGGCCAACTCTTATCTGCTGCAAAACAGTAATCGGCTACGGCGCGCCCACTCTTTGCGGAACAGAAGGATGCCACGGAGCTCCACTGGGTGAAGAAGAGATTGTTGCCGCACGCAGCAATCTGGGCTGGGAACATCCTCCTTTTGAAATTCCAGAGGATATTTACTCAGCCTGGGATACCCGCAGACGCGGCGCGGAAAAGGAAGAAGAATGGAAAAACAGGTTTCAGAAATACAGTAGAGTCCACCCATTGGAAGCTCAGGAATTTGAGCGGCGAATGAACGGCAGATTTCCGGAAAACTTTGATCAAACAATCAGTGAGTTGGTCATTCAAGCGGCGAAAAACAAGCAATCTTTAGCCACCCGTAAGGCATCTTATCAGGTCATTGAGCACATCTTACCGCATCTTCCCGAATTGATCGGAGGCTCAGCCGATCTTACAGGCTCCAATCTGACCATGTGGTCAGGTGCAAGCCCGGTTTCCAAAACTGAAAAAAACGGGGATTATATTCATTACGGGGTTCGCGAATTCGCAATGGCTGCGATCATGAACGGGCTGGCCCTGCACGGGGGCTTTATCCCCTTTGGAGGAACATTTCTCGTATTTTCCGACTACTCCCGTAACGCCTTGCGTATGTGCGCACTGATGGGCCTGCGCTGCATCCATATACTGACCCACGATTCCATTGGTGTGGGTGAAGACGGTCCAACGCACCAGCCGATTGAACATGCAGCCTCCCTCAGACTTATCCCAAACATGAGCGTCTGGCGGCCATGCGATGCCCTGGAGACCTCTTTCGCCTGGAAAGCCGCGCTTACAAGAACCAAAGGTCCCACGGCCCTGTTACTTTCCAGACAAAAACTGGACATTGTTGAGCGTTCGTCGGATAATCTGGAACAGATTGGGAAGGGCGGGTACATCCTGTATGATTGCCGGGGCACTCCTGAGGCCATAGTAATGGCCTCAGGTTCTGAAGTGGGCCCAGCGGTGAAAGGCGCTGAAAAGCTGATTTCCCGGGGTCACAGAATAAGAGTGGTGTCAATACCCAGCCTGGATACTTTTCTGGCGCAGGATAAGAAGTACCGGGACCTGGTACTGCCTCCCGAAGTTGACCTTCGCCTGGCTGTAGAGGCAGGCACCGGGTCATCCTGGTACCCGCTGGCTGGAGCAGGAGGAAAGATTCTCAGCATAGAACGCTTTGGAGAGTCAGCACCCGGAGAGATTTTATTTGACTATTTTAATCTGACCGCAAGTGCTGTTGCGGAGAAGCTGAGCGAACTGCTGGCCCTCTCCGGACATAAACAGAGACAGAATTAGCTCCTGACCTGTTTTTTGTTCGTTTTGATTTCATTGATTTAAACATGATCAGAATTTTCAGAAATAATTTTGTTCCTGAGGGACATTTTTCCGATTACCTTTAAGGAGCAGCTTATGATCCAAGAAGCACCTCAGAGAAACCTGGCCCTCGACCTGGTTCGAGTTACTGAAGCCGCCGCTTTGGCTTCTTCCCGCTGGCTGGGCAAGGGAGAAAAGATTAAAGGCGACCTGGCAGCTGTGGATGCCATGCGCCTGAGTTTCAACGTGATAGACATAAGCGGAGTGGTAGTAATCGGAGAAGGAGAAAAGGACAGGGCTCCGATGCTTTACAACGGAGAAAGTCTGGGTACGGGTAACGGCCCGGCCATGGATGTGGCCGTTGATCCAGTGGAAGGAACAAGCCTTCTTGCCTATGGGCGCCCCAATGCCATTGCCGTAGTCGCTCTGGCACCCAGAGGGACCATGTTTGATCCCGGGCCAGGATTTTACATGCAGAAAATTGCTGTCTCTGCGAAAGCCAGAGATCAAGTGGACATAGATGCACCTGTTGGAGATAACTTGAGAAAAATCGCCCGGGCTATGAATAAAAATGTTGACGACCTGGTTGTCTTTGTCCTGGACAAGCCCAGGCATAAGGATCTCATACATGAAATCCGAAAGGCTGGTGCTCGTATCCAGCTGCATACCGACGGCGATGTAGCCGGAGCGCTTATGGCTGTAAGTCCTTCAGGAGACGTGGATGTGATGATGGGCACCGGTGGTACGCCTGAGGGTGTCCTTGCTGCAGCAGCCATTATTGCCATGGGCGGCGAAATGCACTGCAGGCTGGACCCGCAGTCGGAACAGGAAAAAAACAATCTGATTCAAGCCGGATACCACCTGGACAGGGTGTTGACGGTTAAAGAACTGATCCGCAGCGAGGACGTCTTTTTTGCGGCCACGGGAATCTCAGGAGGAACCTTTCTGAAGGGGGTCAGCTTCACAGGACAGGGCGCCTTGACACACTCCATGGTCGTCAGGGGCAAAACCGGCACCTTGCGCCGCATAGAGTCCCTGCACTCATTTAAAAAGCTCATGCGTATAAGTTCAATAAAATATACCTGAAACAGAATCCTTAATGCCTTGTAAACAATCGAAAGAGCACGAAAGGACATTAAGATATGGATGTCAATAGAGAAGTTATTCTTGCTCCCTCGCTCCTGTCAGCTGATTTTTCCCGCCTGGCCCTGGAACTGGAAGCACTGGAAAGGGCCGGAGTTCCCTGGGTCCACTGGGATGTCATGGACGGCTCTTTCGTGCCCAATATCACTTTCGGAGCCCCGGTCATTGCCCGATGCCGCAAGGAAAGCGCTCTTTTTTTCGATGTACACCTGATGATTGATGATCCTGACCGATACCTTGAAGACTTTGTACAGGCAGGTGCGGATCTTGTCTGCGTCCACGCGGAAGCCTGCAGACATCTGGAAAGAACTCTGTCCGAGATTGCCGCAATGGGCGCAAAGCCTGCCGTAGCCCTTAATCCGCATACTCCTCTGGAAATGATCGATTACATACTTCCCCAGGTGCATATGGTCTTGATCATGAGTGTTAACCCCGGCTTCGGAGGCCAAAAATTTATCCCTTTCAGTCTGGATAAGATACGCAGGCTTAAAACCCTGCTTGCTTCCCGAAGACTGAAGACTCTGATTCAGGTTGACGGGGGAGTTTCTCCGGAAAACGCTTTTGAACTCGTACAATGCGGAGCAGACGTTCTGGTTTCCGGTTCAGCCTTCTTCAATCATCCTCCATATGCTCAGAGACACGAGACATTCATGCGCTCAGCGCGGAGGAAAAAATAGAATTTTCATTATTTTTTTCCGATTTTCCTGCCGCAAATTCCAGATAGGGGATTATTTTGCGGTTCTTGTCTCCTCCAGTGCCATCATATGTAATCGACACCACAGGTGTTTCGAATTGTTCTTCAATAGTTTTGACCATGGATTCGGTCACAAGTGAAGGACAGCAAAAAGAGGGGCTGGTTTGTACAAAAAGAGATACTTCAGGGTGATATTTTTTAATATAGTATAATTTAAGAATATTATCCATGGATTCTCCGTTGTTTTCCGGAATCAGATTAAACCTGGCCAATATGGATTCCGTGGCTACATCGTAAACCGGCTGAGGTTCATTTAGTATTTTGCTGAATTGCCGGTAGTATGCTTTTTCCCGGTGAACCATGGTTTCCAGAAGTGTCCGGTTACCAAGCAGGATCAGATATTTTCTTTCCGCGAACCACTTTCTGAAATAAGCTGGTGCTATCATCTTGACATATTCGCTGTAGGGTGTGGTAACCACCTCTCCGCCGTGGTCCTCGATAAAACGAATAAGTTCCTGATTAAACATAGGATTGTCCCGGACATAAAGATCCCCGAATATGGCCACATGGATTGTTTTTCCGGGCACGGTTTCAACACCCTCAAACATATCCACCACTTCACTGACTGCTGATTCTTTGTCCTTATTTCCCAGAAAAGCTTCTTTCAAAATTTCCAAAGACTTCTCAATAACCAGGTTAGTAACTCCTCTATGTTTCTCATAGGGTCTGATCCTGCATCCCATCCTGCGCAGCAGACCTCCGAACATAAAAGCAAAGTAGGCATTCATTGCCGCTTTGATGGAAATATCAGCAAAAGAGATGTTTCCAGTATATACATCGCTCTTTTCCAGTCCTCCGCCAAAAGATGAGATCATCTGTTTCAGCTTGTATGGATAAAGACGGATGTTGCACGCGATTTCTGAATAGGCCATCCATAAAACCGTTTGCTCAGGATTTAGATCATGGTCCATGACATGCTCCACAAATTCCTGGGCAATGGCGTTTATGGGAATGCACTGGCCGCTGTTCAGACGCATGCTTCGTTTGATCACGTCCTGGTTCTCATCGAGCAGTCTGGCGTCCAGACCTTCTCTTTGCAGATTGGCCACCAAGAGCGGGCAGGTAAGGGGATCCCAGTTGGGAAAAAGAATGATTTTATCCGATATTGATCGAATTTTGACCGGGTTGAACCGGTCATTTACACATAACGGATCTTTTTTTTCCGAATCATGATTTCTGAAAGACCTGATGGCGGCCTCTATTCTGGTCTCATATCCCACGCTTGAGCCGTGCTCATCCATTTCCAGTATCAGATAGGGCTTGTCCGATCCTTCCATCAGTTTTTGGAATGCTTCCCGAATGAAAGAGTCCGGAGAACAGTTGAATGAGGTCATAAGCACAGGGTAGAGCCCTGGGGTTCCGGCAACAATTTCCGCGGCCTTTATGATATCGGCGGCATAATTCCAATGCAGCTCATCAAGAAAAGGTTTGATTGTGAATTCATCTTCTTTTTCCAGGTTAAGCATATCCTGAAAGAAAGTTTTAATGCCCAGGGCTGCAAATATTGCTGGAATTTTTTTATTCATTGCCGGTGACAGCACAGTATATGGCCGGCCCAGAAGCATCACGCTGATCTCCCTTCCCTGAGCATATTCGAGCTCAAAAACCTTCCGCCATTTCTTCTGCCCTTTGTGCAGGTTGGCTTTTGCTTTTTCAAAGGCTCTGATTATTTCCACAACATTCAGGCTGCTGTTTATTTTGACGGCAGCTCTGTAAATCTCCAGGCGCTGGTGCAGACTTGAATAAAGGTATTTAATCATTGGAGAGATCAGCTTATCTCTGATGCGTTCGTCCATTCCGGCGACCATGGAAGGGATGTACTGAGAGTAATAGCAGTACTGACGTCTGGCGTCGGTTTTTCCTTCCTGATTGTCCAGATAATGAGGCAGGAATATGAAATCACATTTTTCGGCCAGTATTGCCGCCTGACCGAGCATGGCAGCTATGGGAGAACAAAATTCCGCACCAGCCCGTTTTTTTCCGGTCTGAAGTACTTCCCTGCCTGCGTCTTCTCCAGTGATGGTCATAATGCCCAGCTGATTGAAAAAATCCACCCACATGGATATGTCCTCACGAAGATACAGGGCTGATGGAATTCCTACTGTTACGTTGGAGCCGTCTATGACAAGGTTTTTATGGGGAAATATACCTTTATGGGTGCGTATCAGATCAAATCCCGACCTGTTGTTGTCCACAAAATGTTTTGTCCTGTAATCACGACCGCACAGAAATCCGAAGGCCACAGGGCCGTCATCCATGTCTGCGACTGTGATCTTGCAATGATTTGCGCAGATATCACAAGTTTCAGAACGAACCGGAATTTTTTCCTTAAAGAGCTTCATGCCCCGAAAACTTGACCTGGTAATATTTTCCTCGCGCAGCATCAGGGCAACTCCAAGCGCTCCGGTTAGATGACAAAAGGGTGAAACATGAATGGGCCGCTCAAGTCGATGCTCAAAAGCTGCCACCAGTGCCCGGTTTTTAGCTGTGGCACCTTGAAAGCAGACTATATTTCCCATGCTGTTTTCGACAGCCACCTTGTTCAGGTAATTTTCGCGAACAGAGTGCAGAGCAGCTGCAAGGACTTCGTTTACAGAATAGCCGCAGCTCAGATAGTAATTTATATCCCGTTCCATGAACACCGTGCATCTGTCGCTGGCGATGGGAGATGCCACACCCATGGTTTTCCCGGCATAAGCTTTGGGCTCAACTCCCAGGCGCTCAGCCTGTTCCTCAATAAAACTGCCTGTTCCGGCTGCGCAGACATTGTTCATGATCGAAAAAGTAACTCTGCCCTTGTTCAGGGTGGTGAACTTTGAATCCTGACCTCCTATCTCGATGATCGTGTCCACTTCTGGATTAAGCTCGACCGCAGCCCTGGCGTGAGCGGTAATCTCGTCCAGAATCAAATCCGCTCCAGCCAGACGTCCTATGAATTTACGTCCTGACCCGGTTGTGCCCATACCGAGCACCTCAAAAACAATGCTTCTTTCCGTTGCCAGTGCATCAACGGCTTCAAGCAGACTGCACATGGCTTCTACAGGCCTTCCTGCTGTTCGAGTGTAAAATCCGCTCAAAACCTCTTTTTCAGGGGTCATCAATACAGCCTTGGTGCTGGTTGAACCTATATCCAGGCCAAGGTATACAGGATATTTGCAGCCCTGTTTCAGGCATGAGTAAATATCCACCTCTACCTTATCCGCGAACTTCCCGTGTTGGGCATGGTATTCAAAGGATTCGCAGGCATCAAAATCCGGATAAGATGAAAGTGAAAGTTCAAGGGGAGGATGCCCGTTCTTTTTTTTAATTTCGACCGGACTAATAACATCATAAACAGCTCTACCCGGTTTAATCTGCATGGACTCGTCCAGCATCCTGAAAGCGGCGCCAAGGGCTCCATAAAGATGGGCCAGGTCATCCACAACCGGAATAGAACCCAGCATTAAACTGATATGACGGACAACCGCCTGATTTCTGGCAACGCCTCCGCAGAAAATCACAGGAGCGCGTGGTTGTTCATTTTTAAAAAGCGTGTTTGCTATATTTGCAGCCAGACCGAGACATAAGCCGTCGCAGATTGCCGACAGGCTGTAGCCCTCCTGCTGCGCGTGAATCAGATCGGTTTTGGCGAACACAGAGCATCTTGAAGCAATTTTGGGAAGACTTTGGCTGTTTGAAGCGGCAATTTCTGCAAGCTCGTTAATCCCTGAAAGATTCAGCCTGCCAGCCTGCTGATCCAGAAAACCTCCTGTTCCGGCAGCACAGGAGGTATTGGTTTTAAGACCTGAATATTCCCCCTGCGCATTGAAAAAGAGCATAAGGAATTTTTCACCTCCCACATGCAGAACCGAGCCTGTGTGAGGATGTAAATATTTTGCTGCGGCAATGACCGCAACCTGGTCGTCACAGCGATAATCCGCATTAATAAATTTTGTGGTCTGATCAGTGGCTGCTACCGCGGTTACATCTTGGAGATCTATGGTATCCAGCATCCTGGTTACAGTCTTCGGGATATCACCACGATGAAATTCGTAACGGCTCTGAAGTATTTCCCTGTCTTTATTCAAAACAACCATGCCTACAGAGACCGAACCCGCATCTATACCTAGAACCAGATCAGAGTCTGTAAAACAACTTCTGTCCAACTTCATTTGTGCCCCTTTTTCTCCAAAAACAACTGATAAATCTTTCCATATCGTGCTGAATTGCTCAACTTTCGCAAAAAAAACTCAATCATGGCAACGAATAATTCCGCAGCCCATACAATTTAAATAAACATATATTTCGTTCCGGCCATTAAGATGAGGGCTTGATTCAGTTTCTAAGCTGTTTGTTTTTAGGCAACTCTTCAGAGAACACCGGCTAAGCTGCACAGTCTGAGAGACAAGAAAATTTACGTAAGATACCGTAGAAAAGCCGCAAACATTATCAGGCAGTCCAACTACTTTACATGTATTTTTCTTGCGAAGTTCTCAGAAAGAATCTGAGTTGATTCTTCAGGGATCTAGACATTGGCGGGCATTGATTGAATTGAACCTGTTTTTTACAGGAGAAGTTTTGGCATACTTTTTTGATGGGCTTGCTGCCAAGCCTGAATTGAATAGAAACTATCCCCAGTAAAGCTCTTTTTTAGCAAACCGTAGCTTTTGCGCAACGGGTCCCTTCCCTGTATCTTAAGCCCTCACAGAGTACAATTTTTTCTTGAATGTCCCTGACGGGTATGAACATATTGCCTGTGAGGGCTTACTCAAAGAACATATATATGACCCTAAATATTGACAGAGTAATCAGAAGAGCTGTGTGGCTTAATCATTCTCAGTTCTCTTTCTTCTGATTTTTTTGTACGATACATGTCCCAGCGCAGCTGCATATTAATCCAGAAATCCTCTGACATATTGAAAAACTTTGCCAGGCGTAAAGCTGTGCTGGGTGTTATACCGCGTCGTCCATTTACTATCTCATTAATTCTCTGATAAGGGACATGAATCGCATCTGACAAATCACGTTGCGTTATTGCCATCGGAGCCAAAAAATCCTCCAGCAGCATTTTTCCGGGATGCGTCGGTTCCCTGAATTTTGGAATTCTAACCATGATATTCTCCTGATATTTTAATGATAATCGACTATTTCAACATTGTCGGCATTACCATTATCCCATTTAAAACATACCCGATACTGATCATTGATTCGAATACTGTACTGCCCATCACGATTCCCTGACAGTGTTTCCAGACGATTTCCCGGGGGCACTTTTAAATCAACAAGACTTGTTGCGGAGTCAACCTGTTCCAGTTTACGCGCAGCTAGTGTCCAAAGATATTGTGGGCATAGTTTTCGGGCAGCCTTGCTGTTTTTACCATCAAAAACATCTTCAGTGGCCTGATTTTTAAATGATCGTATCATAAAATCACGGTAACACGGCTTCCATGCTAAGTCAATTTCGTGCATGCCAGCACGTAAATGACGCATCCATAGAAAGCTAAATCAATGAAAAGTGTGTAGTCGTTAGCAGGCGCAGCGCGAACTCATGGTCAATGGAGCCAAAAATACTACTTCTCCAATCAATAGAGCATGGATAAAAAAAAGGCCACCTGAAGTGGCCTTGGAAATTTGGCTCCCCGGGACGGACTTGAACCGCCAACCTAGTGGTTAACAGCCACCCGCTCTGCCGATTGAGCTACCGGGGAACAATAAAAAAAATTGGTTCGGCTTAAATTTCCCGTGGTTTTTGAACCGCCAATCACGCTGAAAGCGTGATTAACAGCTTGTCCGCTCTCCACGCCGCAGGCTTGGTTGAGCTACCTGGGAATATAATTTGAAAATCCTTGCGGAACCTGTTCAGCTCCGCAAGGATTAAGCTTATAATCCAGCAGGATTATCAAGTCAACTTTTTTTTAGTTTTCCAGCCACTTTTCCACCAGGTCGGGATTTTCCTCTATGAAACGAACAGCATTAGCGTACAGGTCGGGGTGTTCCTGGTTCCAGTCCATTACAGTAGCCATATCTTCCTGGCTCCACTCAAAGTTTTTCAGGAAGTTGTAGGCGTCAGGAGCGTCTTCTTCCAATCCCTGACGGCCGATCTTACCGATGTACTCTTCTTCGCCATATACTTTTTTAGAGTCCTCAAGATATTTGAGATCCCAGCGGCCAAACTTCCAGTGCGGAGACCATCCGGTTACCACGATCCAGTCCTCAGCGCGGACAGCGTCCCGCAAAGCTGCGGCCATGGTGGCATCGCTTCCTTCCAGCAGTTCCATGTTGGTCAGGTTGTATTCTTCCATGGCCTCTTCAGTTCTGGCCATTATTCCCGCGCCCGGATCAATGCCGGTAATCCTGCCTCTGAACTGGTTTGCATGGTCATTGAGTTCTTCAATGCTGTCGATGGTCACGTATTCCGGAACCACCAATCCGATTCTGGCGCCTTCGGCCAGAACACCCAGATCTTCAACGCGACCTTCTGTCGCATCCCAGTAGTCGGCATGGGTAACAGGCAGCCAGGCTGTAACCATGGCGTCAACATCGCCGGTCGCGATTCCCTGCCACATGGCTGCCGCGCTGACTGAAAGTGTTTCCACATTATAGCCAAGCTTTTCCTGCAGAACCGCTCTGGCCACGTTTGTGCTGGCTACAGCACAGTCCCATTCAACATAAGCAAGGGTCAACCTGCCCTGGGCACCTGCTGGAGAAGATGTAAATCCCATCAGCATGGCCAGCACTGCTAAAACCGCTAAACCTTTTTTAAACATGGTGTACCTCCTACATTTTTATATTTATGGGTTTCAGGACCGCGGAAAATCAAATCTGTTTTTATTGAAGCGGTCCATATCAGCCTCTTGCCTGCATATTTTTGTAAAAAGTTAATCCTTGGTGGCCAGCTGGTGCAAAACACGGTCCAGTATTATGGCCAGGATAACGATGCCGATACCGGCCTCAAATCCTGCTCCCGGCTGCAGTCTCTGAATAGCCCGCCATACTTCGCCGCCCAGGCCTCCTGCGCCGATCATGGCGGCAATAACCACCATGGAAAGAGCGAGCATGACTGTCTGATTAACTCCGCCCATTATTGTGGTCTTGGCCAGAGGCAGTTGGATCTTGATCAGCTTTTGCCACCTGTCAGCCCCGAATGCGTCAGCGCACTCGGTAAGCTCTTTAGGGACCTGACGGATGCCCAGATTGGTAAACCTGATTGCCGGGGGCATGGAAAAAATGACTGTGGCGAATATGGCCGCCACCCGTCCCAGCCCGAAAAAGGGAATGGCCGGTATCAGATATACAAAAGCGGGCAATGTCTGCATAAAATCCAGTATAGGCCGGACAATTCTGTAAACTGTATCGCTTATGGCAGATATGATCCCCAGAGGAATGCCGATGATTATGGCTATAAGCGTCGCCACCACGACCAGGCTCAAGGTGGTGACCGCAGCAGACCACAGACCTATATTCCAGATAAGACCCAGACCCAGGAAAGTAAAGACGGTCACCCCTCGCTTCCTGGTCAAAAAGAAGACCAGAACCGTGGCTACGACCACAAGAATAATGGGGTGCACAGCCATCATCGTGGATTCCAGAAAACGAAGGCCCTGGTCAGCGACGGCAGAGAAGGCCCTGGTGGCGAAGGCCAGATGCTCCACCAGAAAGTCTATAGTAGCCTCTATGGTCGGTCCGATAGGAACTCTTGGCAGATCCAAGTTCATTATTCACCTCCTCGTTCGGCAATGGCGGAGAACAGCAGGCCTTTGACGATGACCCCCTTGAGCTTGTTCTGCTCATTGACCACCGCTACCGGATAAGAAATATCCTGCATAATAGGAAAAAGCTCATGAGCTGGAGTATCTGCAGATACAGTTTTTATGTCCTTGCGCATTGCCTTTTCCAGGTCAGTTTCTCCCTGATCCGCAAGCCTGCGGACATCATCGACAAATAAAATGCCCGCCAATGTATGATCCCTGTTGACCACAAAAAGTGATGATATTGCGTTTTTTTTCATTTTGCGAAGCGCGGTCTGAGGACCGTCCGAGCCCAGATAAGCCACGTCCTCGCTTTTTTTCATGATGGTTTCAGCAGTAAGAACCTTGGTGATGTCCACCTCTTCCACAAACTTTCGCACATATTCAGTGGCGGGTTTAGTCAGAATTTCCTCGGAAGTGCCGATCTGCTCCACTGCCCCGTCCTTGAGGATGACCAGACGGTCGCCGAGCTTAAGCGCTTCATCCAGGTCGTGGCTGATAAAAACAATAGTTTTTTGCATGGTGTGCTGCAGGTTGATCAATTCATCCTGCATGTCTCTGCGAATGAGCGGATCAAGGGCACTGAAAGCTTCATCCATGAGCAGGATATCCGGATCAAGAGCCAGGGCCCTGGCCAGACCGACCCTTTGCTGCATCCCCCCGGAAAGCTCTCCGGGATATTTTTCCCCCCAGCCCTTAAGACCGACCATTTCCAGGGACTTCTCAGCCTTTTCTCTTCTCTGATCCTTGTCCACACCCTGAATCTCCAGGCCGAACTCCACATTGTCCACAACTTTACGGTGCGGAAAAAGGGCAAAATGTTGAAAAACCATGCCGAACTTGCGTCTTCTGAATTCGCGCAGCTCTTTGGTGCCCAGGGCGCATACGTCCTGTCCGTCCACATAGATGCCCCCGGAAGTAGGCTCAAAAAGACGGTTAATGCACCGGACCAGGGTGGATTTACCGCTGCCGGATAGACCCATGACCACTACTATCTCCCCTTCATTGACTGAAAAGGATACATCGGCCACACCTACTACATTACCGGTCTTTTTTGAAATCTCAGCTATTGAATCCCCTTCCTGAAGCATGTGCAATGCTTTCTTGGGAGAATCGCCAAAAATTTTGACCACATTTTTTAGAACAATCTTTTCCATTAATGCAACCTGTGGTTAAAAAGTAATCATATCGTCAAGGCATATTATTAGTAATCATTCTTATAGCATAATACAAACAGATGTCAAGCATTTTAAGACATGAGCTGATAAATTTATGCCATATTTTAGTTCTGGGACAATTCATACCTGATCAATAGATTGCCAAAGTTCGCTGCTCAGAGGATACTGCGTCTGCGGTCTTCAGCACTAAACAGTGTAGAACGCGGTTATACTGCGCTAAAACATTAATTATGCTTAATATTTATACTCATAATCATTGTCAGGAATAAAGCCTCATTCAAGAATTGAACCTGCTCTGATACGCCTTTCTTGACGCTAACATGAATTTAAAATAAGTTTGCTAGCTTGTTTATTAAAAGATCTTCAGCTAAAGAGCATTAGGACTTGATCCCGGCCAGGACAAGGCGTAAAGTACCTGTAATTATGAAAAATTTGAATTTGAACTCAGCCAAGACAGACGAACAAAGCGAAAACAGGATCCTGCAGCATAGACGCAAAAAAGCAGAGATGCTTGCGGCGCAGAACATCGAGCTTTTTCCAAACACTTTTCGCAAGGACATAGATATTACCGGCATTCTTCATGAGGCGGGCAGGATGAGTGCCGCTGAACTGGAATCTGAGCCAAGGGGATACAAGGTTGCCGGCAGAATAATGGGCCTTCGCTCATTCGGCAAGGTGACCTTCGCCCACATTCAGGACCAGACAGCCAGGATCCAGATCTTTGTCCAGAGAGATGTTCTGGGTCAGGATGAATATCAGGCATTCAAGAAATTTGATATTGGAGACATAGTCGGCGTTGAAGGCGAACTGTTCAGGACCAAGACCGATGAGCTGACCATCAGAGCTGACAGGATTCGGCTTTTGACAAAGTCTATGCGTCCTCTGCCTGAAAAGTACCATGGCCTGAAAGATGTAGAGCTGAGATATCGTCAAAGATATGTCGACCTGATAGTCAATCCCTCTTCCAGACAGATCTTTCTGACCAGAACCAGAATTGTCGCGTTCATCCGCGAATTTCTGGACTCCAGAGGCTTTATAGAATTTGAAACCCCCATGATGCAGGTCATCCCGGGCGGAGCCACGGCCAGACCATTTAAAACTCATCACAACGCCCTGGACATGCAGCTTTTTCTCCGGGTGGCGCCTGAACTGTACCTTAAAAGGCTTCTGGTCGGGGGCTTCGAAAGGGTATACGAAATTAATCGCAATTTCCGCAATGAAGGCATTTCCACACAGCACAATCCTGAGTTCACCATGCTTGAATTCTACTGGGCTTATGTGGATTTTCACGATCTTATGCGCTTCACCGAAGAAATGCTCTCTTCTCTTGCCCGAAAGATTTTCGAGAGCACTCAGATAACCTACCAGGAGCAAATCATTGATCTGACACCTCCATGGACAAAACTTTCGTTTTTCCGCGCCCTGGAAAAGATCGGCGGGCTTGCTCCAGCTGATTACCAGGACCCTGAGCGGGCGAAGGCTCTTGTCCAGAAACTTGGAGAAAACGTAGTCCCTGGAGAGAAGCTGGCCAAAGTCCAGGCCAAGCTGTTCGACCTGCTGGTTGAGCCCCAATTGATTCAGCCTCATTTTATATATCATTATCCTACTGATATTTCTCCTTTGTCCAGACGCAACGATGAAGACCCCACCGTAACGGACCGCTTTGAACTGTTTGTTGCCGGCAGGGAAATCGCCAACGCTTTTTCCGAGTTGAACGACCCCGTGGATCAAAAAAAACGTTTTCAGGAACAGGTTCTGGAAAAAGAAGGTGGAGATGCGGAAGCCCATCATATGGATGAAGACTATATCCGGGCTCTTGAATACGGGATGCCTCCGGCAGCAGGCGAGGGCATAGGTATTGACCGGCTGGTCATGCTCTTTACCGATTCCCCTTCCATTCGTGAAGTGATCCTCTTTCCCCTGCTTCGCCCGGAGGTTGGTACTGGCTGATGCGTTTTGAATTTTTTGTGGCCCTGCGCTATCTTAAGGCCAAAAGACAGCAGGCCTTTATTTCAGTCATATCGCTTCTATCCGTTCTGGGGGTAGCCCTGGGAGTGGCCGCCTTGATCATCGTCCTTGGCGTAATGAACGGATTCAGTGAAAATCTCCGGGACAAAATTCTGGGGCTGAACGCTCACATTGTGATCGGAAGTCACACCGGCAGCATAGAAGACTACGACCTGCTGTCCGGAAAGCTTGAAGAGATCCCGGGAGTTCTTGGGGCTACTCCTTTCATTTACTCTGAAGTCATGCTCAGCAATCCAGCTGGTGTCAAAGGCGTGGTCATGCGCGGCATAGATCCCCAGGGGGCCACCCGGGTTCTGGATCTGGACCGGGAAATGGTGCATGGCTCCGTTCTCGATCTGAATGAGGACAAGGAATTTCCAGGAATAATTATTGGTCAGGAGCTGGCTTCCAGGCTGGGTATTTCCCCGGCCAGCACAGTGAATATCATGGCTCCGTCCGGAGAGCGCTCCGCTGCCGGGTTTACTCCCAAGATCCAGACATTTGAAGTGCGGGGAATATTCAGGACCGGAATGTATGAGTATGACACTTCCTTTGCCTACATTGCCATCCCTGATGCTCAAAATACTCTTGGATTCCAGCGGGATTCTGTTTCCGGAATGGAGGTCCGCATTCAGGATGTCAATCAGGCCCACCTGCTGTCTGAAAGAATTGCGGAAAGGCTGGGAGGATTTCCATTTTTCGTGCGCAACTGGAAGGAAATGAATGAAAACCTCTTTGCCGCTCTGGAGCTGGAAAAGATCGCCATGGGCGTAATTCTGGCCATGATAATTCTGGTAGGCTCCTTCAGCATCATCACTGCTCTGGTCATGCTGGTCATGGAAAAATCCAAGGACATTGCCATCATGATGTCCATGGGAACAACGAGAACAATGATACGCAATATCTTTATTCTCCTGGGCCTGATGATCGGTGCGCTGGGAACAACACTCGGATTTGCCGCCGGTCTTGGAGGCTGCTATCTCCTGGAAAACTACAGATTCATTCAGCTGCCTGCAGATGTTTACTTTATGGATCACCTGCCGGTACTTCTGCATACTTCTGACCTGCTCATCATAGCTGTAGCAGCAATGATTCTTTGCTTTCTGGCCACCATATATCCAGCCAGGAAAGCGTCGAGCGTCAATCCGGCCGAGGCGTTAAAGCATGAATGACAGCTTGTACAGACTCCAGAAACTTGGCAAATCCTTTGCCTCCGGACCGGAAACATTAACTATCCTGGAAGGTATTGACTTGAGCATTGAACAGGGACAGACAATTGCCGTTCTTGGAGCTTCGGGCTGCGGGAAAAGCACATTTCTGCATATCCTGGGAACACTTGACGAACCAACCCGGGGAAAAGTTTTTTTTTGCGGCCGGGACCTGACCGTGACCAGCGCCTGGGAAAAGGCCATGCTGAGACGCTCAGAAATAGGCTTTATTTTTCAGTTCCATCATCTGATGCCTGAATTCAACACTGTTGAAAACGTGGCCATGCCGGCGGTCATAAGTGGCATGAACAGAAAAAAGGCCCACTTTAAGGCTCTTGAAGCTCTGGAACAGGTAGGACTCAAGGACAAGGCCCGGCAGAAGGTGACCACCCTTTCCGGAGGGGAAAGCCAGCGGACGGCCCTGGCCCGGGCAATCCTTTCAAGACCCAGAGTTCTTCTGGCAGATGAACCCACCGGCAATCTGGATCAGGCAAAAAGCAAGGAAGTAGGTGAACTTCTTCTGCATTTAAACCGGGAACTTAATATGACCCTGGTGATCGTGACTCATAATCTTGAACTGGCTTCGCGCATGAGTATCAATTACGAACTTAAGGCAGGCGGCTTGTATGAACAGAAGCATTAAATCCATGGCGACTTTGCCGGCATTAATAATGTGGACCGTGTGCATGATATTTATCCTGGCCGCTCCAGGTCATGCCCGGGAACAGAAAATTATTGTACTGCCTTTTGAAATCAATGCCCCGCCTGATCTTGAGTATCTTGAAATCGGACTGCCGACCATGCTTACCAATGTCTTGAGAGAGAAAGGGCTGGATCTGATCGATCCTGAACTTGGTCAGACACTGATAGCAAGAGAAGAGATCACTTATCTGGACACTCAGAGAGCAAGAAGGTTGGTTCTCCTGGGAGATGGACGCTATGCCGTCTACGGTATATTCAACATGGTTGATGAATTTATAAGTATGGATGTCCGTCTGGTGGACGGTTACGGCGAAAGAGACACCGTGCCCTTCTACATTGTCAGAGAAGGGATTATCAATATTCTTCCTGCTGTGGAGGAACTTGGAGAGAAAATCTATCAGGAACTCCTGCGTGAGGAAAGGATTGCTTCCATTGAAGTCCAGGGTACGGATATACTGGATCCTGATGTAGTTTTACTTCGTCTGCAGGTTCAGGAAGGCGATATGTACGACGTCGACAGGCTGAACCAGGATTTGAGGCGCATTTTTGATCTGGGCTATTTTGAAGACGTACAGCTGCAGGTGGAATCAACTCCTCAGGGCAGAGAAATTATCTTTATTGTCGAGGAAAGACCTCTGATCAGAAACATTAACATATCAGGTGATGATAGAATCAGGGAAAGAGATATTCGTGAAGTGCTGACCACCAGAACCGGATCTGTGATCAATCCCAGGATAGTCAGTGAAGATCTGAGCCGTATACGTGAACTCTACCGGGAAAAAGGCTACTATAACGCAACTGTTGACTATGAGGTCGCCGAAATAGACGAGCGGCAGGCAAACCTGAACATCATAGTCGATGAAGGAAGGCGCCTTTTTATTCAGGACATAAGAATCGAAGGGGCTCAGGAAGTAAGCGAGCGTACCCTGCGCAGAGAAATGGCCCTTAAAAAAAGAGGTATCTTTTCCTGGTTGACAGGCAGGGGAATACTGAGAGAAGAGCTTCTGGACCGGGATGTGGCCGCTATTGAAGCCTTTTATGCTGACAAGGGTTATATTGACGCCCGTGTGGGTCATCCGGAAGTAAGCTATGAAGAAGATGGAATATACCTGACTTTTCATGTGGAAGAGGGTGAGCGGTATAAGATGGGAGATGTGGATTTCAGAGGCGATCTTCTGGTGAGCAAGGAAGAGCTCATGGATATCACTTCTCTGGACGACCTTGGCAGGGACAATGAATACTTCAGCCGCTCGGTCATGCATGAAGACACCCAGAAGCTGGCTGATTTTTATGCCGATTACGGCTATGCCTTTGCCGATGCAGATGTGGACATGCACGTGGATGAACAGGAAAAAATTGTCCACGTTGTTTACAACCTGGACAAAGGCGATAGAATTTTTATTGGACGTGTACTCATCGAAGGAAATGTCAGAACCAGAGATAATGTCATACGCAGGGAAATGCGCCTGACTGATGGTGATCTCTTCAGCGTGTCCGATCTTAGAAGATCGAGCCAACGACTGCACCGTCTGGAATTCTTCGAGGAAGTGGACATCCAGCCGGTGCCCACAGAACATGACAATGTCATGGATCTTGTGGTGCAGGTCCATGAAAAACCTACGGGGATGCTCTCTGCGGGCGCAGGCTACTCTTCTTATGACCAAATCTTTTTTACCGGTTTGATCGAACAGAGAAACCTTTTCGGCAAAGGATATGACCTGGGATTCAGCGGCAGCTTCGGCGCAAGGATAGTCCGTTTTGATTTAAGCTTCTGGAATCCGAGTTTCCGGGACAGCGATCTGGGCCTGGGGACAGATCTGTACTGGATTGATGACGAATTCTTCACCTATGACAAGGAAACCAGGGGTGGCAGAATGCGTTTCGCCTATCCTCTGGGTGAATATACCAGGCTTTTTTGGAATTATCGCCTGGACCAGTATACCATCAAAAACGTAGACGATGATGCACACCGCGATATCCGGGAACTGGAAGGTGAAAACTGGTCCAGTGCATTATATGCCGCTGCAGTGCGAGATACCAGGGACAGACGGATCAATCCCACCAGTGGAACCAGGAACACGCTCTCCATAGAATATGCAGGTGGAGTCCTTCAGGGCGATGACAACTTCATCAAATACATCTTTAATACGGATAATTATCGGCCCCTGGTCGGAGACGCTGTTTTCCGCTTAAGAGCGCAGGCCGGATACGTTATGCCCAACACTGACGAGGACATTCCCAACTTTGAACTGTTCAGGCTTGGCGGCATCAATACAGTGCGCGGATATGCCGCGCGCAAGCTGGCTCCGAGATTCGACGACGGAGAAGTAAAGGGCGGTGACAAACATTTTTTCACCAATCTAGAACTTATCCATCCCATCAACAGGGATCTGGGCATAATGGGTGTTGTTTTCTTCGATGCCGGCAATGTCTGGGATATTGGAGAAAGCATGGATCTGGATCTGTACAAAAGCGTCGGCGCTGGAATACGCTGGTATTCTCCGATAGGACCTCTTCGTGTGGAATGGGGTTATGCTCTGGATGATCTTGAAGACAGTGACCGCAGTCAGATCGAGTTCAGTGTAGGCGCGGAGTTTTAAATTTTGAATTTAGTGCCACATGCATTATTATAATGCATTTTCCCTTAGGCGTTTTTTGCCCGAGGGCCGGCACTGCCAATGAAATCAATTCTCAAGGAGTACTCAGACATGAAAAACAAAATTGCTTTTTTTATTCTCATCCTTTTGCTTATACCCGGAATTGCCGTGGCCGGCAGCAAACTCGGCATCATCGAAGTCCAGCGTGTCCTTGAAACCTCTGAACCGGGCAGACAGGCTCTGGGACAGCTTACTCTTGATTTTGAAGGTATGCGCGAGGATCTGGAGCAGGAAAGATCAAAAGTGGAACAGCTGCGCCAGGAACTGCAGAAACAGAGCATGGTCCTGAGTCAGGAGGCCCAGCAGGATATGGAGGCCGAACTGAGACAGAAAATGCAGCAGTTTCAGAAGAAATATCAGTCTTATCAGATTCAGATGCAGCAAAAAGAAGAGGAGTTGTCCGAACCAATTATTGATCTTCTCTTTGAAGTGATCAACAATTACGCAGTGGAAAATGATTTCGACATGATTTTAGATGCTCAAGGCAGCGGACTCATCTATGCCAGGGAAGGCATCAATATTACTGGAGAAATTATTGAGGAAGTAAACAAGGCATGGGAAGCCGGAAATAATTAAGGGGAAAAAGATGTGGCTTTCACAGCTGGCTGCTGAATTGGGACTGGAGTACTCAGGAGAAGATTTCTTCATCTCAGGAGTCAACACGCTGGATAAAGCAGGTCCTGAAGAGCTGTCCTTTCTGGCTTCACCCAAGTACCGTCAACTGCTTGAAACCACAAAAGCAGGAGCTGTGATATTGGCTCCGGCAGATGCGGACAGTGTCCAAAGATGCCTGATCAGCAACAATCCTTATCTTGATTTTGCAAGAGCTATGCACAGCTTTGCCAGGCCCCAGGGACTTGAACAAAGCCGCATGGAACAGGCCTTCATCCATCCGTCAGCTGAAGTAGACCCTGCTGCTGTTGTCCATCCCATGGTCTTTATCGGGGAAAAAGCCAGGATCGGATCCGGATCCCGTATTTTTCCCCATGTTTATATCGGTGAGCGTGTCCAGATTGGCAGAGACTGCATTATCTATCCTCAGGCAAGCATCATGTCGGAATGCGTTGTCGGAGACAGGGCTGTAATCCACAGCGGAGCGGTCATAGGCAGTGACGGCTTCGGTTTTGTGGAAGACGGAAAAAGACGGATCAAGATCCCTCAACTGGGCAGGGTGGTCATTGAGGAGGATGTGGAAATTGGAGCCTGCACCACAATTGATCGTGCCACCCTGGGAGAGACCAGGATCGGACAGGGAACCAAAATCGACAATCTGGTTCAGGTGGCTCATAATGTGCAGGTAGACCAAAACTGTGTTCTTGTGGCCCAGGTAGGTATTTCCGGAAGCACAAAGCTCGGCCGGAATGTTATTCTCGGGGGGCAGGCTGGTGTGGCCGGACATCTGAACATAGAGGACAACTGCCGCGTTGCCGCAAAATCAGGCTTAGGCAAGTCATTGCCTGCCAACACTGATGTCGGCGGCATTCCGGCCATGGAACATTCTCTTTTTCTTCGTAACGCAGTGCTTTTGCCAAAATTGCCGCAGATGTATAAAAGTCTCAAGAAGCTGGAAAAAGAAATTCAGATCTTGAAACAGTCAAAGCAAGGAGATGACCTGTGAGTACTTCTTCCAATGGCCGGATAACCAGCAGGGACATCCAGGAGCTGCTTCCTCATCGCTACCCTTTTTTGCTGGTGGACATAGTGCTGGAGCTCGAACCTTTCAAATATTTGCGGGCCTTGAAGAATGTAAGCATCAACGAGCCTTTTTTTCAGGGTCACTTCCCAGGATATCCGGTCATGCCCGGAGTACTCATCCTGGAATCACTCGCTCAGGCAGGTGGAATCCTGGTGGTTAAAAGTATCCCGGCGCAGAAACAGGATAAGATATTTCTGTTCACTGGAGTGGACAAAGTGCGTTTCCGCAAGCCGGTATTTCCCGGAGATCAGCTGCACCTGCACATTGTTTATGAACGTCACAGACTTAATTTGTGGCGGATGAACGGACAGGCGCTGGTAAACGATAAAGTGGTGGCAGAAGGTGTATTTTCCGCCACTATAGTAAACAGGGAAGACTCAAAGTGAATCAGGAGATACATCCCACAGCACTTGTTCATCCGAACAGTGATCTGGGTCCGGACGTAGTCATAGGTCCTTATGCGATCATAGAAGAACATGCCAGTCTCGGAGCAGGCACCCGTGTGGACGCATTTGCCCAGATCAAGAAATTTACCAGCCTGGGCCGGAACAATCATATCTATTCCTATGCCTGCCTGGGTGAAGGACCTCAGGACATAAAGTACAGAGACGAGGAGACCTGGCTGAAAATCGGGGACAATAATAAAATCCGGGAATACACAACATTGAACCGGGGAACACCCGGAGGCAGAGGAGTGACCAGCATAGGTTCGGACTGCTTCTTGATGGCCTATACCCACGTGGCTCATGACTGCTGTCTGGAAGACGGCGTAATCATGGCCAATGGAGCGACTCTCGGAGGACATGTCCAACTCGGATACAAGGCTGTCATTGGAGGCCTTTGTGCTGTGCATCAGTTCGTGCGTGTGGGTGAATACGCGTTTATCGGGGGTAAAAGCGGCATTGCTCAGGATGTTCCTCCCTATATGCTGGCTGCAGGAGAAAGAGCCAGACTTTATGGACCCAATCTTATCGGTTTGCGCAGAGCAGGATTTGCAAGAGAAGAAATTCTGGCTCTGAAAAAGGTTTTTCATCTGATCTGGAAATCTGATCTGAGCCGGGAGCAGGCTCTGGCAAAGGTCGAGTACGATTATTCAGGATATCAGCTTGTGTCCAGGCTCATCTCATTTCTCAAATCAAGCACCAGAGGAGTCATCACACTTGAACGCTGTCCCGCAGAGGCCTATGACCGGAATTAAAATTCTGGGGCTTATCGCCGGAGGAGGAAGTTTTCCTCTGCAGGTAGCCAGAAGCGCCAGAAAACTTGGCTACCATGTTGCTGCTGCCGCATTCGTAAATGAGACCATGTCTGAAATGGACTCGGATGCCGACCAGACCGCCTGGTTGAATCTGGGTCAGCTGGGCAAACTGATCCAGTTTCTTCACCAGGTCAAAGCAGAAAAAGTTGTTTTCGCCGGTCCGATCAACAAACCCAGAGCCTTTAACCTGCGCCCGGACTTCAGGGCTGTAAAATTTCTGGTCAACCTGCGCAGCCGCAATGACAACGCTCTGCTCTCCGCTGTCGCTGATGAACTGACAAATGAAGGCTTTGATGTCGTTTCAGCCATTGATTTCGTGCCTGACTTGATCTCCCCGGAAGGCCTTCTTACCAGACGCGGGCCTTCATCAGCAGAAAAAGCGGACATACTTTTCGCCTGGCCGCTTATCAAGCAGGTCGGAAAGCTGGATATCGGCCAGTGTATGGTGGTCAAGGAGCGTGCTGTTATTGCCGTTGAAGCAATCGAGGGAACTGATGAGACGATTATGCGCGCAGGCCGTTTATCCGGAAACAACCTGACCGTGGTCAAGATCTTCAAGCCCGGTCAGGACAGAAGAATAGATCTGCCTGCCCTGGGACTGCAGACAGTCAAGGTAATGGTCCGTTCAAGGGTCACATGCCTGGCTTTTGAAGCCGGCTCAAGCCTTTTTTTTGACAAGGATAAGGCTGTGGAACTTGCTGATCAGCACGGCATCACCATGCTCGGGATTGATCCGGGAAACCTGGAAAAAATTCAGGATTTGTAAAGTAGAATTTCCGTCAGATTAACCTGCACATTTAGAAGAAAA